>JAXHUS010000408.1:0-14941 GCA_034189305.1 Thermodesulfobacteriota bacterium
CTAAAAGCTCATTGGCCTTTTCTTTAGCAGTTTCCCCGTAGTTTCGGGTGACAGTAACCTGCACATCTGAAGGTATAAGACTCCCTTTTAGTGAATTCACCTTTTTAAGTGCTGTTTCAGCTATAGTTGTAGCATTTTCCCCCTTTCTTTTTGCAATGGAGATAGTTACTGCTCGATAGAATTTATCTTTTTTTGCAGTGATGCCTTTGGTTTTTGCCTGGGGTCCTGCTTTAAAGAAAAGATAAGAATCAGGTTCTTCAGGTCCGTCAATAATCTGTGCCACATCCTTTAAATATACAGGTAAATCTTTCCATACACCAACAATGATATTTTCCAGGTCTTCGGCACTTTTTATAAAATCTCCCACTTCTATTATAAATTCTTTATTATTCCGGGAAAAACTTCCTATCTCTAAAGATTTATTAGCGCCTTTCAAAATGGAGACAATTCTTGAAATTGGGATATGATATGCTTTCATTCGGGATGAATTTAGAGTGACTCTGATTTGTCTTCTTTGTCCCCCAAAAACATGAGTTTCTGAGACATTGGTAACCCTTTTAATCTCTTCCTCAAGTTGTTTGGCTATTCTGCGCAAATTGTAGCAGGTATGCTTGTCACTCCAAAGGGTTAACAAGAGTATGGGTACATCATCAATATACTTTGGTTTTATTAAAGGGATAGAAGCCCCGTAGGGTATAAGGTCTAAGTTAGAGTAAAGTTTATTAAAAAAGTTAACAATACTTTTCTCTTCATCTTCCCCCACAAAGAAACGGACAACTGCCATTGAAAATCCTGGCATAGAAGTAGAATAAATATATTCCACTCCAGGAATCTCCCATAGAAATTTCTCCATAGGATATGTTACCCTCTGCTCTACTTCTTTTGGGCAAGACCCGGGCATATTAACAAAGACATCGATCATAGGAACCACAATTTGGGGTTCTTCTTCCCTTGGTGTATAGAAAATAGCTAAAAATCCTAAAAAAAAGGCGGCCACAATTATTAAGGGGGTTAATTTTGAATCAATAAAAGTTTGTGTTATCTTGCTAATAAACCTTTCGTCTTTCATTTCCCTTCCTTTAAAATACATCCTTCCGTTAATTGATAAAGCTTGTCTACAATGATGGATTCATCAGGGGAAATGCCACTTAAAATTTCAATATTATCTCCATAACGCTTTCCGACTTTTACAAGCCTTCTTTCAACAACTCCATTTTCGTTTACTACAAAAAGGCTTGATAGTTGCCCGCATTCGGATAGGGCCTTTTGGGGTACAAGAAGTAAAGGCTGGTCTTCCATGGGAAAATATGCCTTACCATACATGCCGGACATTATTCCAGAAATTAAAGGCAGGTCAATTTTTACCAGAAATTTTCTTGTGACAGGGTCGACCCGGGGTATAATCTCTTTAACCCTTCCTTCTATCCTCTCCTCACTTAGAGCTTCAATTACAATATCAACCTTTTGCCCTAAAGTAATCTTTTTTACTTTTGATTCATCCACCACAGCCTTAAGTCTATAGTTATTATAATCTTCAAGAATCATGAGGGTAAAGCCAGGGCTTGCCAGATCACCCTTATTAACAGATTTTTGGGTAATAACTCCAGAAAAAGGGGCACGGATTTTGGTATATTCATAATAAGTCTCTGCTGCTTTAAGGGATGATTCTGCCTGTCTCTTTTTTGCTTGAAATGCTGCAATTGCTTCATCTGCCTTATTTATCCTTGCTCTTGCCACTTCATATTGTGCCTTAATCTCATCAAATTCCTGAATAGATATTGATTCTTTCTCTTTTAACTCTTTGAACCTTTTATAGGTAACAGACGCAAGGGTAAGCAAAGCATCTGCTTCTTCCTTTGCTGCTTCTGCTGCTGAAAGACTTCTTTTCATCTCCAAAAGAACATTTTCAGATTCATCTAACCTGGCTTTAAGTTCGTTACTTCTAAGGGAAATTAGTAAATCTCCTTTTTTAACCTTATCGCCCTCTTTAACCTTTACCATCTGGACATGTCCCACTATTTTACTTGAAATCTTGGTGGAGGTTTTTGATTCTACGGTACCTATGCTTTTAAAAAAGTTTTTAACCATAACATGGGATATATTTTTTATATAAGAAGGGTCAATCGAAATTTTATAAGCTTCTGTAGCTTTATCTTTTTCATTTCCACAGCTTAAAAAAAGAAGTACAGTTGTAAAGTAGAAGGTTAATTTAAAAAAAACTGTAACATTCATTTTTATACCTCCATATTAATTACAGAATGAATTTTTACTTTGTATTTTGAATTGTCACGGCAATTGATAAATAGTTCCACAAGCAAGCTCTAATCTGCTAGCTGCTATCTTACAGTCATATCTTGCCCTAAGAAGATTTCTACTGGCTCTGGTCATGGCAACTTCGTTATCTAGGACCTCTACAATGGTAGATAAGCCCACTTGATATCTATCATCCACAATCCTTAAACTCTCTTTCGCATAAATTAGTGCTTTTTTTGCCACCTTTATTCTTTCTTCAGCTTCTTCTAAATTGTAAAAGGCTTCCCTTACTTCCAGCTCGATTTTATTTGCAAGTGCTTCTTTGGTATAAGAAAGTTGTTTTAGTTTCTCTTTTGCCTCTTTAATCCTTGATGTTGTATGAAGACCATTAAAAAGATTGAAATGAAAAATTCCCCACACCGTCCAGCTTTCTCCATTATCTTCCCAAAGATTTTCATCATTTAAGTCGTATTGGGCAGAAACTTTTACCGAAGGAAGATATTCCGTCCGAACCAGTTTAACATTTTCTTTAGCATTTTTTACTTCATTTTCCATTGACAAAAGATCAGGACGTTTTTTTATAGCCTTATTAACAAGATGGTTTATATCTAATTCTTTTTTTTTATATTCGAGATTCTCACTCACCTCAAAAATGTTTTCCTGATTCACTCCAATGGCATTATTTAATGCTGCCTTTGCTATTTTTAAGGCATTTTTAGATTGAATGACTATTTCCTTTACTTCATTTAATCTTACCCTTGCAGAAAGGGTATCAGATTTTACTACCTGTCCGGACTGAAAAAGATCATCCGAGAGTTTTACATGGGCATTAGCCATTTTTTCCGACATCCGGGCAAGCATTAAATCCTCTTTAGCAAGAACAACTTTAAAATATGCTTTTATGACCTCAAAAATAACTTCCTGCCGTATTCGCTCCATTCCTTCCTCAACAATCTTTTCCTTGAGTTTTGCCTTCTTTATTTCTAAATGAGTTTTTCCCCTGTCGAAAATTGGTTGGGTTAGCACAATCTGAGAGTTGTAATTACTTATAGGAGATGGATCATTTAACACATCTATCTGGTAGTCTTTTTCTGAAAATACTTCTTGATTTAATTTATTTCCAACTGCTGTCATGGGATTTGTGGTTCGGTTATATCTCTCATAAAAATCGATTTTTGGCAAAAGACCGGAACGGGCCTGGAGTATTTTTGTTTTTGCAGCTTCCACCATATGACCTGCTGCTAGTATGGTGGGATTTTTTGAAAGGGCAAGATTTATTGCTTGGGAAAGCGTTAATATTTCTTTCTCATCGGCAAAGCTTCTTGAGACATAGATAAAGAAGAGGGTTATAATAATAAAAATCCTTGTGTTTATTATAAACATAGCTCCTCCATTTTTAAATATCCGTTAACTGTTGAGATATCTGCAAAATTATTAAAATAAATAATTTTTTTTAAAAGAGAAGGAAAATAGATGATGCCCCCCTGATTATGATAAAATAAAGGTATTAAAACAAAAAGGAGGAGGTCATCATGACAAAAATTCTTATAAACTATCACATTACCGGCGAAGAATACAGCTAAATCTTTTTCCCTGGTTAGAGGAAGAGATAGGTGGATTAAACGAGAAACAACAACAACAACAACTTGTTGCCACTTTAGAGCTTGTAAGGTTTGAGGAATTTATACAAGGCAGATATGGTTTTCGGGGTTGACGGCGAAAGGAACGTGCTGCCATAGGAAGTGCTTTTGTTGCTAAAGTCTTGTTCTGGCTATCACTCTATTTTCACTATTTTTTTAGTTGACTGTCAGGCATAGAATACCGCAAAAGTATACACTGGGTATCATTCAATATGTTGTGATCCCATGATTTCAGGAGATTACTCAATGCAACAGATACCAATACAATATCAAACAGGATTATAACCGTTTGCTACAAGACAAAAAGATACCTTTGTAAGCTAATAATTATTAACCACTTTAAGTGGCTTCGATATTATCTCAATTTTTTGTCAGAAATATGTTTCCAAAAAAACCGGTTAGGAGAACTCGCCAGCTTTTATTTGCAAATTAGCTAAAAAAACAAAATAGTCATCAGCAAACATCCTCTGGATTTTTGACTTGCCTTACAGTTCATTCCGTGATTTTCAACATTTTGACTAACCCTTATATTCTATTACCTATTTTATATTAGTGAGAGCAAATTTTTTTAACGAAATATTAAATAAAATAAATATATTTGTCAAAATTAAAAGTAATATTAAAATAGAAAAAACTGAATTAAAAAACACTTATGCTATATTGCCTATATGAAGTATTAGTTTTACGATATATTATAAATTTTATATTGTAATTATTGTATATATAGAATGTTATTGGTTAATAATGGCCATATATTGAAATAGCAAAAAAAATTGAGAATTTCTAATGAATGTAAAATCTAATTTGTAAAAAATATAAGATTTTATCAGGTATGGGTAGATAATTTTAACCCAGAATTGTCCTGGTCAAATAGTCTATATTATTTCGCATATTATTTATTACGTTCTCAACGTTACTTTTGTCTATCTTTAACATTTCACCTGTCTCATAAAGGCTGCTATTTTTTTTTGAATTAATAAATGTCTCAATCAAAAGTGAACTGTTTCCTCCGAAGGTTTTGTTGAGCCTTTTTTTGCTGTGGGAAGAAAGCTGGACCATGCCCTTAAGGGGGATACTCAAATCAAAAGAGGCCTTAGACCCTATATCTTTTATAAATCCCAGGGATTTTAAAAAAACTTTCCTTTTCTCATTAAGGGCGTTTGTTTCCTTTTTCAATTTTATGGAAAATGAAGGCTCTAAGTCAGGTATATGTTTGGTTTTTATTTTTGAGGCAAGGGTTAAAATTTTTGGGGAATAAAATTTTTGAGATAATTCAGTAATTTCATGAAAATTTATAACCCCAAATCTTTTAATATCAGAAATACCTTTTGACAGGTTTATGTAAAAATCCCTGTATTCTTTTTCCAGGGTATGAAGCAGATAAAAGAACCTGTAAAGATTTTCCCCATGTTCGGGCATGGGAAAAAGCCTGTCCATATAAAAAACCCCGAGACCGATCCGGTTTATAGTGTGGGTAAAAATGTTGGCAGGCTGGTCTTCTGATAATATAAGGGATGTAACCCATACCAACCAGTAATCATAAGTTTCCGGTGTCAAATCCTTTGGGATTAAACCTTTTATCTCCATGGAATGTTCTAAAGCCAGCTTTCCTTTATTCAATATCTGACTGATGGATTTCTCCTGTATGGCCAGTTCTTTTAAGAATTTGTTGCAGGCTTTTAATGTCTGGTGAGAAGCGGATAAAAAATTGTAGCCGTCCTTAGAACTTAATAATGTAATTACAGCCTTTATTTTAGCTTCTATTCCGTCAAAATGAATTGAAGTCGACATCTTCAAAATAGTTAATTTTTTTAAACTCAGTAAAGCGGGATGCAATTTCAGGATAAGTTAAATTTTTGAGGCGCGTTACACTAAAATCTTCGATTTTGAAAGAGGCCATTATACTGCCCAGGATTATACCCTGTCGCATATATTTCTCATCAGTGTTTCCAACCCCTGCTAAATATCCTAGAAGCCCACCTGCAAAAGAGTCCCCGGCACCTGTGGGATCGTATACTTTCTCCTGAGGATAAGCACGGGCATGGAATATTTGGCTGTCTGTTAACATTAAAGAGCCATATGACCCTTGTTTAATGACTAATTTTTTGGGGCCTAACGTCAGGATTTTTTTGCCGGCAGTTATTATATTTGTTTCTTCTGTAAGCTCTTTTGCTTCATCCTCATTTATTATAAGAAGGTCAAGATATTCGATGGTTTCCTTTAACTTATCAGGCTTATTTTGTATCCAGAAGTTCATGGTATCTCCAGCAACAAGTTTTGGGGAACGCACCTGTTTAAGGACTTTAAGCTGTAGCTCCGGGTCTATATTGGCTAAAAATACATATTCGCAATCTTTATATTCTTCCGGAATTTCCGGATTAAAATTTTCAAAGACATTTAGCTTTGTTTCAAGGGTAATTGCCTCGTTCAGATTTTTACTATATTTTCCCCTCCAGAAAAAAGTATTTCCCTTTTGCTTTTGTAATCCCAATAAATCGATCCCTTTATTTTTAATAAATTCGAAATATTCCGGAGGAAAATCTTCTCCAACGACCGCCACTAAATTTACCTTGCTAAAAAAATTTGCACATATGGAAAAATAGACGGCAGATCCTCCCAATACCCTTTCCGCTTTCCCAAAAGGTGTTTCTACAGAATCCAGAGCTACTGATCCAACCACTAAAATACTCATAGAACAATTTGCCTTTTCTTTAGACCGTATCTTTTCATTTTCAGGTATAATGTTTTTCGATTTATTCCGGCATGCTCCGAAGTTTTCTTAATGCTTCCCTGGTATTTGATAAGTAAATTTTTCAAATATTCCCGTTCAAAAATTCTTTCCTGTTCTTTTTTTGCGGATTTAAAGGGAAGATTGTCAAAAATTTTCTGCGGTCCTGTAAACAACGGACCTGTTTCAGGGGAAATCTGAAGGTCGCTTTCTTTAATTACCCTGCCTTTTCCCATTAAAACAGCCCTTTCTATAACATTTTCAAGTTCCCTTACATTTCCAGGCCAGGAATACGATATCAGTACTTTCATGCCTTCCCTGGAAAATTCCTTAAAATCTTTTTGATGCTTTTTACTGTATAATTTAAGAAAGTGTACGGCCAGAAGGAGAATATCATCGGTTCGTTCTCTTAAAGAGGGTATTTTTATTGTAACAACATTAAGACGAAAAAAGAGATCGGAGCGAAAATTTCCTTTTGATACAGCCCTTTCAAGGTCTTGATTCGTGGCGGCGATAATCCTGACGTCAACTTTTTTTGTTTTATTGCTTCCCACAGGTTCGAACTCCATATCCTGCAGGATGCGAAGCATTTTTACCTGTAAGGACAGGGGGATTTCTCCGATCTCATCTAAGAATAGAGTACCGCTGTCCGCCAGTAAAAATTTTCCGGTGCGGTCCTGGTACGCACCTGTAAAAGAGCCTTTTATATGACCAAACATTTCGCTTTCAAAAAGTTGTTCGGGGATACTTCCGCAGTTTAACTTTATATACGGCTTTCCCTGGCGGTTACTGTTGAAATGAATTGCCCTGGCTACCATTTCTTTTCCCGTCCCCGTTTCTCCCTGAATAAGAACAGGGACATCAGTATCGGCGATACTGGAAATAGTCTGAAAAATATCCTGCATCTGGTGATTTTTCCCTATCAGGTTACTGAACTTGTAAGTCTCACCAATGGTTTTGATTTCCTGAGAGAGCGCCGTTAATTCCTTCTCTTTCTGGTAGATGTTTTTCTGGTATAACATGGCCTTCTCAATCAAGCCGGCGATCTGTGATGCCATAATGGCTAAGATTTTAATACTTTTTTCAGGATAGCGATAAGGATGAATCGTACCGATTGTAATAATTCCAATAAGCCTGTTTTCTGAGATAAGGGGTACATTAAGAAAATAACGAAATTCTCTGGAATCCAGGGGAGGGGGATTTTTACCTGCATCCACCAGGGTCGGCTCGGAAATCTTATTACTTGTAGCCCACAGTATAAAATCTTCAGAACGCTCCGGAATCAATGCCTTGAACCATTTTTCCTGAATCGCTGTCATTCCCCTTACTTTATATATTTCAAATCTTTTCCTGGTTTCTTCAAGCAACCCAATAGAGCATACATCGTATGCAATGATCTCGTTAACCCCTTCAATAACCCTGCCTAAAATTACCTCCAGATCCATGGAAGGGCCGATTTCCTTTGCCAGTTTAAAAAGAACCTCAAGTTCTTTGTTCCGCTCTTCCACGTCATTAAGAAGCTTTGTCCTTTCCAGAGCAAGCTCGGCCTGTTTTGCAAATATCTTTACCCTTTGTAATTCTTCTTCTTTAAATTCTTCAGGGGTTAAAATAATCATGATTCTGGATATTTTTTTTTGGACTGTTAAAGGTATTATAATCAGAGAACTGATACTGGAGATTAAAGACCCCTGTTTTAATTTCATGTACTGGTCTTTCTTAAAAATAAATTTCAATACGGAGTCTGTTTTCCTAATAATTCGTGGTTCCGAATTTGGTATTAGCTGCTTTAGTTTTATTGTATCCTCAGAATTAATTACCTTCTCTGCCGTATAATCCACACCCAGAACTTCTCTGATTTTATACCGCCAGTTTTGGGTATCATAGAAATAGAAATTTAATAAAAACTCACTGTTCGTATCATTTGGTTCGTATACCAGGCAAATTCCATAGCCATGCTGAATTATTATTGCATCATATATTATTTTGAATATTTCCTTTAATTTGTCCGGTTTGGGTATTAAGTGTAATGTCTTGTTTATGTGGTGGAGCTGTTCTTTAAGAGTTAATAATTCTGTTTCTTGAGATTGGATATCAGCTTTTATATTGGTCTTTTGAGGGGTTCCTTTTAACATTTTTTTCTTATTCAGAAGAAAAATAATAAAGACAGCTATTTATCTATTTATCACGATTATAATGTTTAGGCAAGGTTGTCTTGTTTTAAAAGAAATAGGAAATCATTTCCGGCGGTTTTATTCTGTCAAATATCAGGCATTTTGAAGATGAACTTGCGAATCCCGCTACCAACTATTTCATTTTTGATACAAAGGGTGGCTGTGGAGATGTTGAATTTGTCCGATTTTGACTGAAACTGTATATACTGAAAAAAATTCTAGTTGTAAAAAATAGTATTTTTTAATATTCTTAAAAAACACATTTAATTATATGACGGGTGGGAACAATTAATGGCTTCTACACAGCAATCAATAGTAAAGATCAGCTTTATCCAAAAAATTGGATTATTGGTTCCTTATGCAAAAAAGCGAATAATAGCTCAGATTCAATCTGTAGCCCTTATTGTCATTTATTTAATTTGCTTTCAAACTATTGTTTTAAACATTGCCATTAGTGAAGCTGCCGTTGTTGCAACAGGAATTTCTGTGGTAGTTCTTGGCCTGGCCTTTTTTATGGAAGGACTCTTCTTAGGTTTAATGCCTTTAGGCGAGGTTATCGGGATTAAACTACCGCAAAAAACCAAAGTGCCAACTACATTAGCCTTTGCTTTTATTTTGGGCATGGGTGCAACTTTTGCCGAACCGGCTATCGGCATATTAAAAGCTGCCGGCATATATGTAAAGGCATGGGAGGCGCCCTTACTTTTTGTAATTTTAAACAAATATTCCAATTATCTTGTGTATTCAGTAGGCGTGGGTGTAGGCATTGCTGTGTTGTTTGGTATGCTCAGATTTTTATATGGCTGGTCATTAAAGCCTTTTATTTATATTTTGGTTGGCTCACTTTCAGCATTTTCTTTTTGGTCGCTTTTTCAGTCCAATATGAAATTCTTAACAGGCCTGGCATGGGATTGTGGTGCCGTCACCACAGGGCCTGTAACAGTTCCTCTGGTCCTGGCGCTGGGCATCGGTATCTGTAGAATTGTAAGCAGTGGAACTTCGGAGTCTGCGGGTTTGGGTGTAGTGACCCTTGCATCGTTATTCCCGATTTTAGCAGTATTGTCTTTAGGCGCATTTTATCTCAACAGAGTTCCTCAGCCCATGGAAGAGGCCAAATTTTTTGCCAAAGAAAATCAGTCTAAGATATTGAATTTGTTTAATGATAAAAATGAGATGATTGGGTATGCATTGGAAAATGCACAGCCAAATAGTCAAATTGCTCTTTTTGACGGCAGTCATGAAAAAATGCTCAAATTTGTTGGCAAGCTGAAAAAAGATCCAATTTTAAGAAAATCTGTTTTTGGAGAAGAAAATATTGAACATTTAAAAATTTGGGCTGTTCAAAAAGGTATAGAATCGCAAAAGCTCGCTATTTTTTCCGAGCCCAACGCCATTAAAGAGGCGGCAAAAAAGTATTCCAGTATGAAAAACATAAAAACCGATCCGGTTGATGTTATGTTGCGTAATGGCAAAGCTGCTGTTCAAGCGATCATACCCCTTACAATATTCTTTTTTCTGGTCTTATTTTTAGTTTTACGTGACAAGCTCCCAAAACCGGATGAAATTATACTGGGAATTATTTTGGCCGTTGTTGGCATGGGCCTGTTTAATATTGGAATTGAACTTGGATTATCAAAACTCGGTAATAGCGTGGGTATCAATGTCCCTTCTTCATTTAAAAAGATTCATTTAATTAATGAAAAGCAGACCATTATCAATTTTAATGAGGAGATTGTCCAGACCGCCATAAAGCCAGATGGCAAAAAAGAAAATTTTTTCTATGCTAATATTAAGAATGAATATGTGCCTATTCCATTTGATCAGAATTCTTACGATTTTTCAAACAAGCAATACATCTATACGCCTACAAAAGGACCGTTATTTGGAGGGGAGAAGGGAGTATCGGGTTTTTTTGTGGTATTATTATTTGCTTTTATCATGGGTTATGGTGCAACTTTAGCTGAACCTGCATTAAATGCGCTGGGATTAACAGTAGAGGAATTAACCGTAGGAACATTTAAAAAATCGCTTTTAATACAGGCCGTGGCTTCTGGCGTAGGCATTGGTATGCTTCTCGGTGTGGCAAAAATTATCTGGAATGTGCCTTTGGTCTATCTCCTGATCCCGCCATACCTTTTACTCCTTATCATGACGAAAATATCCACTGAGGAATTTGTGAATATAGCATGGGATAGTGCAGGTGTTACAACAGGACCGATCACTGTACCTTTAGTGCTTGCTATTGGATTGGGGATAGGCAAGCAGGTGAATGTGGTAGAGGGTTTTGGTATATTATCCATGGCATCGGTTTGTCCAATACTGGCAGTGTTGACGGTTGGACTTTATGCAAATAAGAAGAGAAAGGCTATGCGGAAGGAAAGTGCTCAATGATAATTTGGATTATAATGGAGTGCTTATTAATACATAATTAAAAGATAAAGGATAATTCATTTTAATGGATATTGATAAAAAGGCAATTGAGATTACGATTGTCATCAATAAAGAAATTGCATCAGCCATCCTTGAAGATCTGGAATCCATAGGCTTAGAATATAGCAATTCGATAGCAGGGCGCAGGATCCTATTGCAGGAGAGGAGAGGCATGTTAAAAATGTTTGGAACTGGTAAATCCCTTGTATATGATCCCATAACCATCATTACATTTTTAGTCTCCTCGGAAGTAGGGCAGGCAATTGTAAATTTCATAATTGATAAAGGCGGGTTAAATATACCTGGAAGAGGTTCGGTTTTCAGTAAAGAGGTTACATTGATTAAGGCACATGAACAGTGCCAGGAGAATAAAATCCAGAATATCGAAACTGAAAATAGAGAATTATTAAGTGATTTGGCCGGCATATGCTGCATTGCACATAAAGGAGAAGGCGACATTTTGGGGAAGGTTGGATTGGAAACGGGCAGCGGAGTTCCGGCAATTACTTTTGGTATTGGAACTGGTTTTAGAGATAAGATCGGGCTATGGAGAGTCACTATCCCAGCCGAAAAAGAAATTGTGAATATGGTGACCACATCTCATAATGCAGAAAATGTGGTGGAAATGATGATAGATATAGGGGGGTTAGATCAGCCGGGAAAGGGTTTTATTTATCTTTATCCCATAAAAATGGGATTGGTGGATATGAAAGCTTATGTGGGATTGAGCAGCCACGCAGCAAGCATTGAACAGATAGTTTCAGTAATCGATGAAATAAAGGGAGGCGCCAGATGGCGTCGGCGTGAATTTTCCGAATATCTGGCAGCTGGTAAAAAAAGAGAATATTTAAATGATTTTGTGAATTTTACACTGATTTGCAACGAGGGACGCGCCGCGGATTTAATAAAGGCGGCCACGGGTGCCGGTGCGGGAGGGGCAACAATAAGTAAATTAAAATACCGCAGTTCAAAAAAATCAGAAAGTAATAAAATATCTCCGGCTCGTGAGATCAGCGAGATGATTATCTCGGAAAACCAGATTGAAAGAGTTGTGAAAGCACTTGAAGAAAACGGTGCGCTGGATGAAAATACTCACGGACAGATGTTCTATAGCCTGGTTCCTAAAGCTTATACTTATATGGGAAAAGTTTAATAAATAAGGGTCCGGCAATCATTCCGGCAAAGGGGAATTAACCCTTTTACCAGAATGATATTTTATCTCATGATCCTACAGCCATTGACCAGTTTATTAAACTAACATTAGAAAAGTCAGAAATTGATTTTTCTAAAGCTAAAGAAAAAAGGGGAGTAATAGTGAAAAAAATCCTTACAATAGCAGGTTCGGATTCCTGTGGTGGAGCTGGGATACAGGCTGATTTAAAAATTATAGCTCTGATGGGAGCTTATGGTATGAGCGTCGTTACAGCCCTTACCGCGCAAAATACAAAGGGTGTGGCGGAAGTTTTTCCCGTTCCCTCTGATTTTATCCTCAGGCAAATGAATGTAATAAAGGAAGATATCGGGGTTGATGGTGTTAAGACCGGAATGCTGTACAACGGTGAAATAATTAATAAAATAGCGGAACTTCTATCTGTCTGGAAGCCTGAAAATCTTGTGGTGGATCCTGTAATGATTGCCCAGAGCGGAGACGCACTTCTTGATTTAGAAGGACAGAATGAGATAAAAGACAAATTATTTCCCCTTGCTAAAGTAGTTACACCAAACTTGCCGGAGGCTTCTATTCTTACGGGATTTAAGGTTGAGACCCTTAAAGATATGGGAAGAGCGGCAGAAAAGATTTTAAGCTTTGGGCCTTCCAGTGTATTGATTAAGGGAGGACATCTTGAGGGTACAGATGATTTAATCGACCTTCTTTATGATGGAAAAGAATTTTTCAATTTTAAATTTCCAAAGATAAAAACCTTAAATACCCATGGAACTGGTTGTACCCTTTCTACCGCAATAACCGTTTTGTTAGTTCAGGGATATTCTGTTTATGATTCTATAAAGAAGGGAAGAGAGATAATACAGTCTGCTATAACAAATTCGTTGAATATCGGAAGGGGAGGGGGGCCAATAAATCCATATTCCTATTTTTTAGGAACAATGGAAAAGTCAAAAGTAATAGAACAGCTTAAAGAGGCATTTAAACGTCTAAAAGGCAACAAGGCAGGTATACTTATTCCGGAGGTTCAATCCAACCTGGGGTTTGCGCTGCCTGAAGCGGAAACAGCACAGGATGTGGCTGCTTTTCCAGGGAGAATTATTCGTATTAATAAAGAAGTGGAGATACTGCAAGATCCGGTATGGGGAGCTTCAAAGCATATTGCCCGGGTAATTTTAAGTGTTATGAAATTTAACCCTGATTATCGCAGCGCAATGAATATTAAATATTCTGAAGAAATAATTAAAATATGCTATAATTTAAATTATGTAATTCTGAAGTTTGACAGGGCTTTGGAACCGGAAGATGTAAAGGAAAAAGAGGGAGCCACTTTAAAATGGGGGATTCATTCTATTTTAGGCAAGGGAAGAAAGGTTCCGGATATAGTATATGATTTAGGGGAGACAGGTAAAGAACCTATGGTCAGGGTCATAGGAGAAAACCCTTTAAATGTTGTGGGTAAGATATTAAAAATAATAAGTAAGATGGACGTATAGGAGGTCCTTTTGACACAGATACTAAGAGCAAGGGATGGAGAAATTACAAAAGAGATAAGAGGTGTTGCGGCCTTTGAAAATCTGCCTCCGGAGTTTATAAGGGATGGTGTGGCCTCGGGTCAGATAGTAATTACTCTCAATTCTAAAAGCAATAGGAAAAAGCCTGTCGGAATAGGTGCAGGACTCAGAGTGAAGGTAAACGCAAATATTGGAACATCGCCAAACAGGGTTAGTATTGATGAAGAGCTTGAAAAACTAAAGGCAGCCGTATCTGCTGGAGCTGATACAGTAATGGATTTAAGTACCGGGGGTAATCTGGAAGAGATTCGCCGGGAGATAATTAAAAATTCTCCTGTTCCTGTGGGTACGGTTCCGGTGTATCAACTGGCAAAGGATGCAAAAGAGAGGGAAAAATCCTTTGTAGAACTTAAGGAGAGCGATTTTCTGGATATGGTTGAAAAGCATGCGGATGATGGTGTGGCTTTTGTTACTGTTCATTGTGGAGTTACTATAGAAAGTATAAAAAGGCTGAAGAAGGAGGGGAGAATCCTGGATATAGTCAGTCGTGGAGGGGTTCTGCTTTTAGAATGGATGCTGTATAATCGTAAAGATAATCCCTTATATACGCATTATGACCGCTTAATTGATATAGCAAAAAGGTATGATCTTGTTTTAAGTTTAGGGGATGGTTTAAGACCTGGATGTATAGCTGATGCCACCGATCGCAGCCAGATTCAGGAACTTGTCATCTTAGGGGAATTGACCCAGAAGGCATGGGATCAAGGGGTTCAGGTAATGATTGAAGGACCCGGTCATGTTCCGCTAAACCAGATAAAGGCAAATATACTCCTTGAGAAAGAACTGTGTCACGGAGCTCCTTTTTATGTTTTAGGTCCCCTTGTAACAGATATTGCTCCGGGTTATGATCATATAACTTCTGCAATTGGCGGGGCTGTAGCGGCAATGGCCGGGGCTGATTTTCTCTGTTATGTCACCCCCTGCGAACATCTTTCACTGCCCGGGCCTAAGGAGGTAAAAGAGGGAGTTATTGCCGCAAG
>JAXHUS010000409.1:0-10998 GCA_034189305.1 Thermodesulfobacteriota bacterium
CGGCCGAATGCCTTGCTTTCCTCACGGCCTGCTTCAGCATAGCCGAGAAGACTCAATCTAATAGGTGTTCCATTCCGATAGGCAACTATAAGGTTATTAAATGCATCCGGAGTTTCAAATTCACCTATAGTCCGGATAAGAAACTCCTTCTCCCTGGATTCTATCTTGCCGCCCGGAATTTCCACATGCTGGTTGCGAATGGCATAAATTATTTCATCCACTCCAATGTTATATGCTGCCAGACGCTCCCGGTAAAGCCATATTTGTACCTCTTTTTCTTTACCTCCTCCTAAAATAACCCGTCCAACCCCTTGAATTTTTTGTAGAAGGGGACGAACTTGCTCATCAGCGATTTTATTCAGTTCCTCAATAGCATGCTGTCCTGTTACTGCCAGCCACATAATGGGCATGGCATCAATATCAAGTTTGTCTATTACCGGAACATCCGCCTCGTCAGGCAGTTCATAAAGACGGGCGGAAACCTTATCCCGTATTTCCTGAGCAGCCACATCCACATCCTTATCAAGTTCAAACTCTATAATTATACGGGACACTCCCTGAAGACTGTGGGAAGTAATGTGCTTGATGCCGCTGACCCCTGAAACCGCGTCCTCCAGTTCATCAGTGATTTCATTATCTATTTCTTCAGGACGCGCATTCTCCCAGGTTGTGGTGACTGTCACCATGGGAAAATCCACATCAGGATAAAGGGATATGCCAAGTCGCTTAAACCCTATAAGACCGAAGATAACAAAACAGGTGACCATCATCGTGGCAGCCACCGGACGTTTAATGCAAAAGTCTGGTAAAAACATGAAACAATCCTTTTAAAAAGTACAGTGTCTAAGGTTATATAAAAGGAAAATTCCTATAACCCATGTAAGGTAAAATCTTTTCCTGCACCCTGTCAACTGATACCAGGGAACTGTCAGCTTTTTTTAATCATTTGTCTTATTTTCTTTCCCGGTTTTTTGTATTTTCTTTATGGAAACCTTCATTCCATCTTTAACGGCATACTTTCCCTCCAGTATAACCTGTGTTCCTGAAGGGATATCGGCATCCAAAACTTCCGCCCATTCATTGGTCACTTTGCCCGGATGAATTGTAACTTTACGGGCGGTTTCTCCTTTTACAATATACACATAAGTCTCGCTTTCAGTCCGAATGACACTTTCCCACGGTACTGTAAGGGCATTCTCGTGAACCTCAGTGACAATCTCCACATGGGCAAACATCCCTGGTTTTAAAAGATTCCGTGTATTATCCAACTTCGCTTTTACCATAAAATTTCGCGTCTTTATGTCAATCAGTGGCGAAATAAAAAAAATTGTTCCCTTAAATATTTGAGCAGGAAAGGGAGACAATTTTAAAATAACCTCCTGATTAATAAAGATATCGGGGCTGAACTTTTCAGGGATATTAAAGGCTATTTCCAGGGGATTAAGGTTAACAACTGTTACAACAGACTCACCCACCTTCAGGTAATCTCCTGTTGAAATGTTCCTGGCACCTGCCACTCCATCAAAGGGAGAGCGAATGATAGTATCGGAAAGTCTTTCTTTCTCAAGGGAAAGAGCAGCTTTTATCTGGGCAATCTCCGCTTTAATCTCCTTTATCTCGGTCTGCAGATTATCGAAATCGAGACGTGAGATGAGATCCTGGGTGACCAGGGGGCTTTTGCGCTTAAGGGTTCGTTGTCTGTTAGCCAGTCTTACTTTAAGTTGATCAATACGTGCATTAAGATTTCTCATTTCCGCCTGAATTTTAGCCGAATCAAGTCTGACCAGGACGTCTCCCTTTTTTACTCCCCCCCCTTCTTTAAATAGAAGTTCAATTATACTTCCTTCAATTTCCGAACGAATTGTCACCTCCTGGCTCGCTTCAAGGGTTCCTACCTGGTTTATGGTATATATTACCCTGCGGGTTGACGCCTCGCCGGTAATAACCGGTACAGCCTTTATTTTACTGCTATCTTCTTTCTTTTCAGCACAACCATGATAAATAAAAGGGCAAAAAAACAGAATTACAAAGCCACAAACAAATTTAGAAATATTACTATTTAGCATAAAAGGTTTCCTTATTTATATCTTTATATTTTGCAATGATATTGAATCGATTAAGATTTTCTCCCATGGCTTGATACAGAAGGGCAAGACCTCTGTTAAAATCCTTCAAAGCCGTCACTTTTCTAACCCTGGCGTCTATCAGGTCATCCTGAAAATCAAGGATTCTAAAAGTATCGGATATGCCCTCCTTAAGTCGTTTCATTTCTTGATTTAGTGTAATTTCGGCAAGTTTTTCAAATCGCCCGGACACTTTTATCCGTTCAAGACTGCGTTCTATAACTATCAGAGAATTTTTTATCTCTGTTTCAACTTTCCCCTCCAGCCTCTTTAATTTATACAATGCCTGACATTTTTTCTGATCAGCGGTACGGTATCGGGCTTTTGCAGCACGATTTCCCAACGGATAAGTGAAGTTAAGACCTACGTACCATTCATATCCATCCACATCCGCCATTCGGGAAAGGGAATCCATATAATTCCCTTCATGGGAATTATATGACAGAATGCCGGGGAAGGATACCGGCCTGTCTCCACCGGAAAGGCCATTGGCTCCAAGGGTTGCTTCCAGGTCAAGCCTGGGAAGCTTTTGATTTCTGTAAAATTCCAGATTGATGTTAAAATTTGCAATCTCTATATGTTGCCGTTTTATATCCGGACGTCTTTTTAAAGCAACTTCATATGCCTTTTCAAATTCCGGAAATGTAATTTCTTCATCCGATATTTTTTCCGTTACAAAAAAATCGTTATATAATGAATCACCGGGGCGGATTTCCAAGACATCCTTTAAACTATTAGTGGAAATTTCAAGGCGCTGTCGTGCAAATACCACCTGTTCATCCCTGGATGCCACAGCGGTCTCCGCCTCCTGTACCTCTGTTATGGGTACCAGACCGGCATTAAATTTCTTTCGGTTGTCCCGAAAAAGTTCATTGGCAAGTTTTAGTGACTCCAGACGATAATTGTAAATAGAGACGGCCTCTGCAAGATCATAGTAAAGAAGCTCAACCTCCCCTGCAATCTGTCTGGCCTGATCCATATACCCTTCAACCGCTTTTAGCATATAATTCCTGGAAATGCGAAGATCGGCAGTATTTACATATGTCCCCAGGTCTCTTAAAAGAGGTTGAGTTATATTAAGAACCAGAAAATTTTGATATTGTGGCCGCAGTACATCCACTGAAGAGTTATTCATTGAACGAAGGATGTCATAGGATAACCTTGATTCAAGGCCGAATCGGAATTTTTTACGAATACCCATTGTCCCTCCTGTTTCCCTGTATATATCAAGGCCTCCTTCAGTAAATGCCGAGGCGACCGGGGTCTCCTGCTCCAGTGAATGAATTGACGCATCAATTTTGGGGTCGAACTCCGCATCTTTAGTTATAGTATCTTCCCTGCTGATGGGGATATTAATTTCTTCCACCCTCAAGTCCAGATTCTTTTGTATGCCCCTTGTTATGGCGCTCCGCAGGTTCAGAACCTTTGCTTTTTTAAGGACCTCAACCCCCATTTCTTCCGCATTGGGAAAAGTAGTCCATACAAAAAAGATAAGGATACTGCAAAAAAAGACTCTTGGTGACATGACATGTACCTCCATTTTTAAATGAATGAATCCTATCCTCCAAGACCATAACGACAAAAATCTATAACTTCTTTACGGAGATTCGGCGATTTTAAAAAGGGGGCAAGGAGTTTCTGGCGGCTCAATCCATTTATCATTCCATAAAGAATTAAAGCGCCTCTTTCCGAAGAAATAATTTTTATAGAGCCATCCTTCTCACCCCTTTCTATACAAGCTTTTAAAAGTTTTAATACCCTTAAAATATAATCTTTAACACTATCTTTAAATGGGGAATTCTTATCCATAAACTGGGAAGGAAGATCGCGGAGAATTATTAATGCTTCATTAGATCGTTTCTCAATAAAATTGAAATGGAAGATAAGGATTTTTTCGATAGCATCGAGCCCGCTGTCTGATCTTTTTATCCGCTGTTCAATTCCCTTAATATAGATGTCCATTATATCTTCAAATATTTTCATCAGAATTCCTTCTTTACTCTTGAAATGATGAAAAAGGGTACCTTCCGCCACCCCTGCAACTTTTGCCACTTCTGAAGTGGGTGTACTGAAAAATCCCTTTTTGGCAAAAAGTCTGGTTGCTGTTTTTAAAATAGCTTCTTTACGAGTCATGACAAAATTACCCCCAATTTATTTACAAGGAAAAAATTATTTTGATTGAGTAATCAATCTAAACCGACTAAAATTTAACTTATAAAAAAAATAGTGTCAAGGAAAAATTGCACAGGATTATATAAAAAAATGATAACAGTTCACGCAGATCAATTGACAGGGTTTAGGAAAATATTTTGACTCACAGGAATTATCCCAAAAAATGCGTTTACATTTTTTGAGTTGTTCAGAATGTAAAAGGAAAATGGGAAAATTTTTTGCAAGAAAAAAGCTAACTGACAACTGATACCTGACCCCTGTTTGCTTTGTGCAAAGGGCGGATGAATTGCATCATTATTTTTTAAACTTGCATTGACAATCTTTACTATTATATACTTCTTAAAGTTTAGACCTTATAAATAAAGACAAATCCATATGCAGATCAGACCATACAAATTTGACAGGGTTGAATTTGAGGATCCCTGGGAGATCTGGGAATGATTATCCCTCTATCAGTGGGTATTGCCAACATAGCAGCAGGTGCATTATCAGGAATGCCCGTTTGCCATGGAGCCGGGGGACTTGCTGCCCATTATCGTTTCGGGGCAAGGACAGGAGGATCCAATATAATGATTGGGCTCGTATTTGTAACTATTGCCCTTGTTTTCGGGAAAATCGGCATTAACATCCTATCGGTGATTCCAAACTCCACCCTGGGAATCCTAATCCTGTTTGCCGGATTGGAACTGACTCTTCTTATGAAAGATATAAGAGAGAGGAACGGCATGTTTATCGCTTTTATGATTGCAGGAATAAGCCTTGCGACTAAAAATATGGCAATAGCTTTCTTTGCGGCTATTTTACTGGAGCGGATGATAATTGCTGGAAAGGTGGAAATTTAAAGGCATTATGAATTATTCCGGTTCCCATCTGGCTTCCGGATAGGTTTTTAAGGAGTTTAAAATTAGATGAAGTATAGTTTTGCAGATTACCTTGCCTGTTATAAGTGTCAAAAATCTTTTACCATAACAGTATTTTCTGAGAATAAAAAATCCGACAATCCGGGTTATCCGGTTAAAACATGTCGGAGTTTTTGTGCTTATAAAAAAACGGCTGTCTTACCTGATGAATCTTATCCATGTGAGGCGTGTCAAAAACAGGAGATAGAAGAAGGTTTGCTCGAATGTCCCCAGTGCGGTAAGTGGTATCCTATTATCAATACCATACCTATTATTCTCCCAAACGCCCTCGATATTTTCCCTGAATTTTTAGAAAAATACAAAAATATCCTTCCTGAATGGAATTTTTCATCCCTTGATAAGAAAGTTTTTGAGAAAGAAAAGCTTAAAACTCAGAAGAGCTTTGGTTTTGAATGGAAGATATATTCCGTAACCAGAGATGAAAGAGATAAAAAGTACTGTCTTGAAGGGGGATTAACCCCCGATTTTTTTAAAGGTAAAACAGTTCTGGATGCAGGATGCGGATATGGAAGACATACAAGGATAATCAGCCAGTGGGCAAAAGAAATAATAGGCATTGATTTAAGTGTATCAATTTTCAACGCACGGAATGTTACAAAGGATATACCCAATGTTCATCTGGTTCAGGGAGATCTTTTTGAACCGCCTTTTTTAAAAGAGAAATTCGATATTGTTTATAGCTGGGGTGTTTTACATCATACACCCAATCCGCGAAAGGCCTTTGAAACTCTTAAAAATTTTGTAAAATCAGGAGGTTTTTATTCTGTAAAGATATATAAGAAATTTCCCCTGCCTGCACAATTTATTGAAAGGGCAATAAGATTAATAACCTTAAGACTTCCTCTGAATCTTCTTTATAAAACTTCTTATATTGCGGTCCCGTTGAATAAACTCTACTGGAGGTTTGGTAAGTTTGTCCCCGGAATGAAATATTTTCTGAAATGTTTTATAAAACTTGATCCCAATCCTGAGATTGCCCGGATCGATACTTTTGACTGGTACCATCCGCAATATCAGTATCATTATCCAATGGAAGAAATTATCTCCTGGTTTAATGATTGTGGATTTGAAGAAATCATTGCAATTGAAAGTGAGGGAGTGCGAGGGAAAAAATCATCTAAATAACCAAAATGACCCACGGTCACAACCAAAGATGAAAAAAGAATACAGAAGCCAGAATACATAATTCAGGGGGATCAGAAAAATCTATTTTATAAACTCTTTGTTCTGACTTCTTAATTCTCTATTTATTATAAATGGGTTATAAAGAATGTAACATATGAAAAAATTGAAAGGAGTTGCAATATGCCGGAGTGTAACATTAAAAAGAACATAGAAAGATGCAACTGTTCGTATGATCCGTGTGATAAGAAGGGAATATGTTGTAAATGTATCCTCTATCATCGAAGAAACGGAGAATTGCCGGGCTGTTTTTTCCCTGATGATATAGAAAGAACATATAACCGCAGCATCGAAAAATTTATCGAAATTTATCAAAAAAGGGGCAGATGGTGGTGACTTAAGTTAAAGTGAGCTAAAGTTTAAAGTACTTAAAGTTATTTTTTTAAGTAAAGAAATTGTTTATTGTGTACCATTCATCCCCGTCCACAGGACGGGGTATTCTGGTAAATTATTCATAAAAATTCCTATACTATTTAAATCAAGACGGGAAGTTTTTACATTGCGGGATAACAATCTAAAATATTATATTATTATATCTTTTTTTATTCATGCCGGTTTATTGGGAACTTTTGTTGTTTCTGAATGCAGCCTGAACAGGAAGGAAGTAAAAGAGAAGAAACGCATTACGGATAACACATCTAAAATAAATGAAAGTAACTTTTTAGATCTTGACCTTAAGAATTCAAGGTTAGGAAAAAGTATAAAGAAAGAGGGTAACCCTTCGGACATAAAAAAAGGAAATACCGTCAATTTAAATACGACAGATCCAAAATATTTCGGATATTTACAAAAGATAAGGAATAAAATTGAGGATGTGTGGAGATATCCTTTTGAGGCACGAAATAATAAAATTCAAGGAAAGCTGACTCTAAAATTCATCATAGATAAAAATGGAACATTAAATGGAACGGTTCTTCTTAAACCTTCCTATTATATTTTAAATCAGGAATCCATAAGGGCAGTAAAAGTTGCAGCCCCTTTTCCGCCTGTTCCGGATGAAATCGGTTCGGGCCTTTTAAATATTATTGCTACATTTGAATATGCACAATAGTAATGATTTCCAATGGTAAGTAAAGATATTTATGTTTAAATGATAAAAGCCAGATGGTAAATACTTTTACCACATTGTATTCAAAGGTCTTGTATAGCAGGACCGGACCAGAGATTGCCCCTCTTACCTTACGTTAATGACAGTGAGGTACAAACAATGAAAGATGGAGATAAGACAAAAGAGCAGCTAATAGAGGAATTGGTGAAATTAAGGCAGCAGATTACAGAACTTGAGAAGTCAAAGACCAAGAAAAAATATCCCCAGGTAAGTACGCAGAAAACCCACGAGTTGTTAAAACATTCGATAAATTCTACCTCAATAACATTCTATATTGCAAAGACTTCAGGGTATTATGGGGCCACGTTTATTACCCCGAATGTAAAACAAGTTTGGGGCTATGAACCGAATGAATTCATTGATAATTCAAGTTTCTGGATTGACCACGTCCATCCAGAAGACAAACAACGTATTTTGAGTAAATTGTTATGTGTATTTAAGGAGAAATTCCTCACATACGAATACCGTTTCCTTCACAAGAAGGGTATATATAGATGGGTACGTGATGAAATGTACCTGGTGGAGGATGGGGCCGGAAATCCTATTGAAATTGCCGGTTACTTTATAGACATCACCGAAAGAAAGATGACAGAAGAGGCTTTGCAAGAAAGCGAGGAAAAGTACCGCAACCTGTTCCACTCTCTGGTTACAGGGACATCTTTGGTCTCCCTTAGTGGTGAAGTTCAGGATATTAATGAAGCCGGGGCGGCCATATTAGGGTTTGACCGACCAGAAGACATTATTGGCAGAAATATCGTCGATTTTTACAAAAACCCGGAAGACCGGGATATGATTATCAAGAAAATTGCACAAGGTGATATCCACAATTTTGAGATAGAGATGGTAAAAAAAGACGGCAGCGTTATAAACTGCTGGATTTCCACTTCAATGGTAATAATCAAAGGAGTGAAATTCCGTCTAACCTCAGCTTACGACATCACCGGGTGGCAGCAACTACAAGAAAAATTACAAAAGAGAAAAGAGGAGTATCGCTCTCTGGTGCAGTCTACCGATGATTCCATATATTTAATAGACAGGATTGGCACTTATCTTTTCATAAATAAAAAATATCTCGCCAGACTTGGCTTACCGTTGGATAAAGTCCTGGGTAGAAACTATGGGGCGTTTCATTCCGAAGATAATACAAAAGCATTTCTTAAAAATGTTGAAAAGGCATTCAAAACAGGCAGGTCTTTTCAACAGGAGCACAGAAGTGAAAGGGACGGCAAATATTTCCTTAGAACATTAAGTCCCGTTAGAGGGCCGGAAGGAAGCATAACATCGATAACTGTGACTTCAAAAGATATTACCCATCGCAAGCAGGCCGAGGAAGCTTTAACTCAAGCGAGTAAAAAACTGCACAGAGCATATAATCAAAGGAAAATGTTATCCAGAATGCTTATCAATTTACTGGAAAAAGATCGCCGGCAGATTGCCATGGAACTTCATGACCACATTGGTCAGACCCTGACCTCCCTCAAGATGAGCCTTGAAGTGATCCATGAGAAATTGAAGCCTGGCAATGAGGAGTCAGAAACTCAGATAAAAACTGCTCAAGCAAAAGTCATTCAAGCCATAAAGGATGTGAAGAATATCT
This sequence comes from Thermodesulfobacteriota bacterium, assembly GCA_034189305.1. Taxonomy (GTDB): domain Bacteria; phylum Desulfobacterota; class WTBG01; order JAXHUS01; family JAXHUS01; genus JAXHUS01. The sequence goes on from JAXHUS010000409.1 coordinate 9,103, forward strand.
CTCATGGGCTGAGGCCCACCATGATAGATACCCTGGGCATAGATTCCTCCCTCCGAGAGATGTTCAACCAGATTCAGGAGCACATGGATATAGATATCCATTACTTTAGTCGAGGAATTCCCAAACGATTTGAAGATGATAAGGAACTGGCCATCTACCGGATCGCCCAGGAGGCGCTAAGCAACATCATCAGCCATGCAAGGGCAAAGAATATTTTTGTGAATCTTGTCAGGAAAGTTGATAAGCTTTCATTTAGTGTGGAAGATAACGGGATCGGCTTTGATCAGGCTAAGATAATGAACCCTTCAAACAGCAAACGGCCATTTGGACTCCTCATTATGAGGGAGAGAGCGCAACAACATGATGGAGAGTTCATCATAGAATCACATCCCGGCAAAGGAACGCATGTTTTGGTAGAAATTCCGCTGTGATTTCGGATTGAACAAATTTTAATATTGCCGATTTGTTCATGGAAGTTGAAACATATTGATTAGAAATAACTGGATAGCATAGGAATTTTCTTATGATAGCTTGCAAATATTCGTCAAAGGGTTAGGGTTGCGCAACTCGTTTTGGTGCTCAGGTTTAGTCAACAGCAGGCTAAAGCCTGCTGTTATTGAGGAATGACATAGCCGATAGCCTTAGAACGTAACGAGCAGCATAGCTGATAGACCATGGACATTAACTTGATTGTATAGGAATTTTCATTTTTAAATAACTTTAGGCATTTAACTTGAAAAATGAATTGATTTCAGGTATGGTTATCATTGTCAAAATAAACACTGTTCTTCCACTCCTAAAGGGAACCCTGGAAGAGAAAACCAAAAATGGACGATAAAGCCAGAATTTTGATTGTGGATGATCATCGGGTGGTGCTTGAAGGAATTAAGAGTGCCATACAGGAGCATCCTGAATTTGAGGTGGTAGGTTCAGCCCTTGACGGTCTTGAGGCCGTGGAATCTGTTAAGTCTTTAAGACCTCATATAGTAATCATGGATATTTCCATGCCGAACCTGAATGGTGTGGATGCCGTCAAACAGATTAGGGGATTTGATCCTGATGTCCGCATTATCATTTTTACAATGTATGCCGATAAAGAATTCGTTGTTGATCTATTTAAGTCGGGGGTATCGGCCTATGTTCTAAAAGACGATCCTCTGTCGGATCTGATTCTTGCCCTGAAGGCCGTAAAAGAAGGCGGAACCTATTTCAGTACAATGGCCCCTACTATTTTAGTCAGGCATATGGAAGAACTGGAAGAAAGAATTACGGGTAATGATCCTTTTGATAGCTTGAGTCAGCGGGAGAGAGAGGTTTTTCTGCGCCTGGCCGAGGGAAAGAGCATAAGGAAAATAGCTGATGATCTGTTTATAAGCCCGAAGACGGTGGAATCCCATAAATACAATATCATGGAAAAGCTAAAGGCGTCATCAGTCGTTGATCTTACAAAGCTCGCCATCAGGAAAAACCTGATTAAGGCATAGGGGTTTTCCACTTCAATACACTGCAAACCAGAGCTTCCCATAACTCCTGTGAGTTAAAACATTACGTCCAAATATTTTATCATTCCCGGATTATCAGGATCAGAAGGTAGATACCCTGTTCTTCGGTTTGGGGTTAGAGATAAAAGATTGAAAGTCAAATTAATTTAGAATAAAAAGGGACAAAAGTATTTAATATTGCCTTACAGAATAGAAACTGGTATTTAAAAAACTATAAGATTATTACTGTTACTATAGATAGTAAGAAGAACTAAACGGTATATAGATATATACCTTCATAGGAAAAATGAGAGAATATAGAAAATAATTGAAGCTGTGAATCTTACCCTTACAGTGTGATTCAATATTGAACACGAAGGGAGGTGAAAGATTGATGGTTGAAGATTTTTATTGA
>JAXHUS010000041.1:0-5704 GCA_034189305.1 Thermodesulfobacteriota bacterium
CCAAAAATTGCAGTAGCAATTTTTGGGATTTAAGCATCCATATCATTATCGGTGAAGCTGTTATTTTTTAAATGATTAACTGTGGATTTTCTTTATTAATTCACCTGGGTTGGGAAATCGTCCGGTCTTGAACTTGGAAAAAATCAGCTTTCCATCAATGATAACGTCAAAAACGCCGTTACTACCAGGAACCATCTTTACCTCCCCATTACATTCTTTGCGCAATTCTTCCGCCAAACCGGCAGCTGTGGGTTTATAGTTTCACATTGTGCAATAATGGATTTCAATTTTCATCGTTTTCCTCCTTCTGATACTGACGTTGGGATAATCTACCTGAAAAAAATCGCGCAGATGTTTACCCCTCTATTATGATGGAGACCGATCTTCCCGCCAGATTTCTTTGCCGGCCAGATAATCTCCAATCTCAGCCAGACGCTTATTTATTTCCCTGAGCTTAGGTGACAGACTTTCACGCACCTTAATATCGGGAATGTCTTCTATGTCTTCCATGCGGGTTATGATGTTATCCAGTCCTTCCCATGCACGATCCAGTTCAGTGTCGAACTCTAAAGAAGGAAATACAAAACCTTCTTTTTTGAACTTACCCAGGGCGATATCCAGATCAATGATTTCCCCAAGTTGAGGCACAATGGGAATAAGGCCAAGTCGTTCAGCGGCATAACCGGCAAAAGCCCTTGAAGAGTCTGTTTCACCGTGGACAATCACTGTAGCGGCAGGTTTGGGGTCAAATTTATCCAGCCATCTTAAGAGACCGTCCCGGTCAGCATGAGCGGAAAGCCCACCGATTGTATGTATTTTAGCGGCAACTGCGACTTCTTCACCGAAAATTTTTACATGTCTGGCGCCGTCTACGATGAGTCGTCCTGTAGTACCCTGGGCCTGATATCCCACAATTACCACATGTGCTTCCCTTCGCCATAGATTGTTACGCAAATGGTGTTTAATACGACCGGCATGACACATTCCGCTGGCAGCGATGATAATCGCATTTTTTTCAATTTGATTTAACCTCATCGATTCTTCAGTAGAACGGCTGAAATGCATTCCAGGAAAGCCGAGAGGGTTATCACCGGTCCTCAATCTCCTTATGGTTTCTTCATCAAAACATTCGGGATGGGTCAAAAAAATTTCCGTTGCCGATATGGCTAAAGGGCTATCAAGGTAAACATCCATACAGGGAATCTCTTTTTTCCGGTAGAGTTCATTCAATATGTAGAGTACCTCCTGGGTACGCTCCACTGCAAAGGCGGGGATTATAACATTGCCGCCGTCCTTCCGGGCGGCAATTATTACTTCTTTTAATTCTTGATAAGTATTTTCCTTAGATCTATGAAGACGATTGCCATAGGTTGATTCGATAAAAACAACATCCGCTTCTTTGATAGAAACAGGATCCGGGATAATTGGTTGGTGGGTGCTGCCCAGGTCACCGGAAAATACTATCTTGACTTCACGGCCATTTTCTTTAATCCACAGTTCAATGATGGCTGATCCCAGAATATGGCCGGCATCATTAAAACGGACGGATACGCCGGATGAAAGAACTATATACTGCCCGTAACCTGCAGGCTGAAAATAACGCAACGTCTCTTCAACGTCATCCTGAATGTAAAGAGGTTCAATAAATCGCGTACGGCCAGCACGTTTCTTTTTGTTGTTACGCCATTCCGATTCCATCTGCTGGATATGTGCACTGTCAGCCAGCATAACCCTGCACAAATCGGCAGTCGCCGGTGTAGAAAGAATTGCACCGGAGAATCCATCCCGAACTAATTTAGGAATAAGACCGCTGTGATCGATATGGGCGTGAGTCAATAAAAGGTAATCCACTGTGCGAGGGTCATAAAGAAAATCAAGATGGTTACGTTCTTCCATCTGTCTCGATCCCTGAAACATGCCACAGTCCACAAGGATTTTCACACATTCCGCCTCAATAAGATAGCTGGAACCCGTTACAACCCCGGCTGCTCCAATACACGTAACTTTCATAACTACTACATCCTTCTAAAATACTGCACTTAGTAAACTTTCTTCATAATAATCTGGTCATGAAAAGTATTAAACCACTACTGTGCGTTTGATGATTTTTACCGCTTCATCCGGATTATCCACTATTGTTACCATGTCCATATCCTCCGGGGAAATCAGTTTTTTTTCTAAAAGGCTTTTTTGTATCCACTTCCATAAGCCGTTCCAATACTCAGTCCCTACCAGTACCACAGGAAACGGTCTGATACGTTTGGTCTGAATGAGAGTCATGGCCTCGAAGATTTCGTCCAATGTTCCAAAGCCGCCGGGCATACCGATATAAGCCTGGGCATATTTGATGAACATTACCTTCCTGACAAAAAAGTATTTGAATTCCACTTTTATGTTTGCAAAATTATTGAATTCCTGTTCCATGGGCAAACAAATATTCAATCCGATTGACTTTGCACCGCCCTCTTTTGCCCCTTTGTTGGCTGCTTCCATGATTCCGGGGCCGCCACCGGTGAGGATATTGAATCCGTTTTCAGCCAATTTTTTTGCTATGAGTAAGGCTTTTTCGTAGGCTTCCTCGCCGGGTGGTGTTCTTGCGGAACCGAAAATGGAAACGCATGGATATATTTCGGATAATGTTTCAAACCCATCCACGAATTCGGCCATGATTTTAAAGAGTCGCCAGGAATCTTTTATGTTGATTTCATCAATCAGATATTGCTTTTCTAACATTTCAAAGGACCTCCTTGCTTAAAGAGCCAATGAAGAACTCCTTTATTTCTTAAACCCCGTCACCTTAAAAAGCATGGAGAGAGGGAATTTTTTGTAATCTGTTGGTTTTTAAAACGGATAGAAGATATTATAAAAGTATTTTTATGTAAAGAAAGAAATTTTATTATAAACTTCAAAGGGGTTTAATTTAACAGGGGGGGAGATTTTAAATTAATCCCGAACAGGTTTAACCCGGTGAATAAAAATGGGTATCTAAGTTTATAGCATTTTAACCTTCATTTTTTTCTAGAAGGGCAGCATGGCTATAACTTATCCTGGGGCTGTCGATCACTTTAAGCCCACTCTTTTCGACAACGGAAACAATTATTTTAAAATCCTTTTTTGATACATGTCCCTTTGGTTCTATTATCAAAAGTCTCCCTCCAGGTTTTACCGTTTCATTTATCTCAGAAAAAAACTTGTCACTATCGGGAACTTCGTGAACAACAGCAGATGCAAAAGCAAAATCGATTTTTTCCTTAAAGTCATCCAGACCAAGTGAATTTTGCTGACATATGCGTGTTAAAATTCTATCAGCTAACCCGGCTTTCTTCACGCGTTTTTCAAGGGATTTTATCATCTTTTCCTGTATATCCGCACAAATAACCTTCCCATTTGACCCCACTATACGTGCAAGGGGCAAGCTAAAAAAACCCATTGCACAACCGATATCAAGAACTTTCATACCTTTTTTGACATAAGGGCCCAGTATCTTTTCAGGATTTTGAAATAATTTTCTAACGGGACTGATAAGCAGATAACCAACCCATACGGGACAAACTCTCTCAGCCACCTTTTTCCCTCCTCAATCACTTATAATAATATGACTATTAAAATATACAAATACATCTTTGTTCTGGCAGCAGCCTTAAAATAAATTATTCCGACATTCTTGAATTCCGCCTTGCGGCTTCTGTATCTTTTTTCATATTTGGTTTTGACCGAAGTTCATACATATTATTATCATTTTTTTAATAACTCAATTTGGGGATGCCGACCCTATTCCAGTCTGAATCCCATGAACAACTTACCCTGCTTTCGCCTTGTTACCATCTCCTCTTTGATCATGTTTGCCAGGTTCTTTAGTGCCGGTGGAGATTTGCCGGCAAATAAATCCATAAAAGAGACAATCTCATCTGTATTATGCACCACACATTCATTACCGATGAGTATATCAGATACACCATCCATACTTAAATCAATGATATGCTTTGCCTGTAACATCAATTCCGGATTGTTGAACAGGACTTCCAAGGCTTCTTTAGAATTCTTGTAAAGTAAAGTAGTATAGAGTTTTCCTTTTGCGGTTTTGTTTAGAATTACATCCCGATATAGTCTTAAAAGCTCAAGATCTGCCATACTGGAAAATAGAGTTCTGTAAGCTGACTCCCAAACAACCGCATCCCCCTGGTATATTCTCTGCGCCCTGTAAAACCAGCCCGGCGTTTGACCTGTGGGGGAGTCTTTTAATTTTAGCTGCCAGACAATTTCCCCTGCGGACGTAACTTCAAAAATTACCGATTCATCGTCGCTATAATCACTATCGGTACCCCCGGTAAGAACTCCTACAATCAGCGTGTTGCCGTTTGGCAGACGGTCCGAATCACGGCACGTTCTCAATCCGTCATGGCGATATTCCCATACAGGTTGCCCGCTAACCCTGTCTATTTCCACAATTTGGTAAGGAGTGTCCCATTGTAGACAGACCAGCAGATTACCGTTGGGTTGAATTTCCGGTTCATGGGGATCGAATCCCCTCGGATCAGTGGTGTCATAAAGTTTCAACCAGTCAAAGGACCAGACCACTGTTCCCTGAGAGTCTACTTCAATGGTAAGATCAAAGTTTCTCAGATTGATTAAGGTATTGCCACCGTCCAATCGTGTAACGGAGTTAGTATGGGCCCAGCCCCCTCGATCCCGGCTTGCATAAGGCTCATAGTCATAATAGTTTTTTGCATACCATGACCATATAAGATTTCCCTGCGAATTTACTTCTTTAACCTGGGCATCATCCTTTGTATCGTTGTTTCCATAGACATAGATGGTATTGCCGTTTGTCAGGCGGTCCGCGTCATGGGATACTTTAGGGTCCTGGTAGTACCAGACGATATTGCCGTAGCGATCAATTTCATAGAGACCCGAACCACTTATCACCATCAATATATTGCCGTTATCCAGCAATTTTGCATCAAGGCCGACCGTTTGTCCTTGTATCCAGCTTTGGGGAATTAAGAACTCCCATACAATCTGTCCCTCCATGTCAACCTCTATAACTTTCTGGTTCTCCGGATCATGACTATCCGCAAATAGTGTATTACCGTTAAATGTCTTCTTCGAGTCATAGATGTCTACATAAATCTCCCCCTTATCCACTTCGGATGCCCTTAATATCTCACATCCATCACCACCAATCCAGACTATACAGTATAGAAAGACACTAAAGAACAATAATGCTGGTTTTTTGCCAGTCACTATTTCTTCCTTAAATTTAATGGACAATAATTGATATGTGATCCCATTTTTCATAAAATCACACTTTAACCCAAAAAACCTATAAACCCCTCCGTCTTTTTCCCTACATTACCCCTGCGGTTACATGGCAGAAGCAATTTTCTGACTATAGTGGGCTGGGTTTTGTATTATTAAAAAATTATAGCAGATTAGAATGTAATGTCAAAATATGTTTTCTATTTCTCCGGGCAGCCCCTTTTTCTTTTTCCTAAATATAGAAACATTCCCTTTTCAATATTAGTCATTTTTATTTGTGAAATTGTAGATTTCTCTTCTGTAAATTCTCAAGTTTCACAGGAGATATTTAAAGGTATTTCCAATTTAGTGTTCATCAAATTATCAATTAAATTAAGCAATTGTGAAACTTTTACTTTTGAAATTTTTAATGAAAGTATCTCTATTGACAGACACAAAATGACTT
>JAXHUS010000410.1:0-3991 GCA_034189305.1 Thermodesulfobacteriota bacterium
CCTTTCTCTTCACTATCTCTACCGTCATCTAAAATTATTGACTTCTTTCTTGGGGAAAGTCATGTTAAACCTTGGTACCTGTTTAATAACCCTGACAAAAAAACTGTCAGGCTAATAATTATTTTGTTAAGTTAATAAATTTTGTCATATCAAGATAAGTCTAGGTCTATCGGTTACATTGTCCTTCAACAACAGCAGGCTTAAGCCTGCTGTTGAAATTCCTATTCCATCAAGATAGTGGCTATCACTAAAAGAACACATAATGTAAATTTCCTCACCTTATTTCCGATAATCCCGTGGAATCGTAATTTTAAAATCTCTTTTTATTGTTGCCAAGGTCATAACAATTCCCTGTAAGCGGACAAAAGACAACAATCAATCGATATTACCCATTTTTTTGCATTTGGTTGTTAATATTTGAGGTATTGAAAAATTTGTGATAAAAATCACATACAATGCCAAACATATTTAAATTATGTTATATTGACTTATACAGACGGTGCCCATGTTTTTAAAAAAGGCAAACAAATTTTATAAAAAGATATTGAATAATGGAAAACAGGATTTTTACTTAATTCCTTTTAAAATTATCTTCTATTTATTTTCGCTGTTTTTTCTCTTTGGGATAAAAATTCGTTCCTTTCTTTATAATAACGGAATCTTAACCACAAGGAAACTTAACTGTAAGGTTGTCAGTATCGGCAATCTTTCAATGGGAGGCACAGGGAAAACTCCTTTAACCATTTTTTTGGCCGGGTTATTCATTAATGAGAAAAAAAAAGTTGCGGTCTTAAGTCGGGGTTACAAAGGTAAAAAGTTGAAAAAATCTAAGATAGTAAGGGATGAAAGGGAATTTTTTTTAAATCCTGTCGAGGCAGGGGATGAACCTTATCTTATGGCAAAACAGATTAAAGCTCCGGTTATAATTGGTAAAAACCGCTATCTTTCAGGAAAGCTTGCCATTAAAAAATATTCCACTGAAATAATAATTCTTGATGACGGATTTCAACACTTAGGTCTTTTTCGCAATCTGGACATTGTAATAATTAATGCCTTAGATTATCCAGGAAGAGAAAATTTATTTCCCCTGGGTTATTTTCGAGAACCCTTTTCTCATATTAAAAGGGCGGATTTAATTTTGATCGGCAAATCGTCAAACCAGAATGTTACTACAGGGCTGGAAGAAAAGATAAGAAAATATAAGAATGACGTAAAGCTATTTTTTATGGACTTATATCCAGAAAAGATTATAGACATAAGTGGGGAAAAAAACTTACCCCTGGCTTTTTTAAGGGATAAAGAGGTTGCTGCAATAAGTGCAATAGCACATCCGGAACATTTCTTTCTTATCATAAAAGACCTGGGTGCAAAGATAGTTAAAAAATATATTTATCCCGACCACCACATCTTTACTATGAATGATATAAAAAAGTGGGAAAGGGAGAAAATAGATGACATCTACATTATACTAACTGAAAAGGATGCCGTAAAACTTCCCCGGGTTATAGAAGATAAATTTAAATTTATTGTCCTTTCTGTGAAAGTAAGGATAGAGCCATTAAAGGAATTTGTAGATATTATCAGGCAAAAAATCCTGGGTTAAACAATATGATCAATAAAGATACCATATCCAGCAAAGAGGCCCTGCTTAAAATTTCAGACAATATAAGAAAAGTAATTAAAGGACAGTCTGACACCATCCGGAAAATGCTGGCAGCCTTCCTGAGTGGTGGACATGTACTATTGGAAGACTATCCGGGCACTGGCAAAACAACCATAGCCAAATCCCTGGCCAGATCCATTAATGTCAGATTTAAAAGGATACAATTTACCCCGGATCTCTTACCTTCCGATATCCTGGGAGTCTCTATTTTTAACCAGAAGGATCAGGAATTTCACTTTCATGAAGGACCTGTCTTTTCTAATATTATTCTTGCAGATGAAATCAACAGGGCATCTCCAAGAACCCAATCCGCACTTCTGGAAGCCATGGGGGAATACCAGGTTACTGTTGACGGAATCAAATATAAACTTCCCGACCCCTTTTTTGTCATTGCAACCCAGAATCCTATTGAGTTTCATGGTACTTATCCTCTACCGGAAGCCCAGATGGATCGTTTCGCCTTAAAACTTAAGCCGGGATATGTAAATCATGATGAAGAGGTTAATATTCTATTTGACCAGATAAAAAGACACCCGTTGGATGATACCGTGCCATGTGTCACTGTTGAAAAAATTTTACTACTCAAGGAGAATGTAAAGGATATCCGAATAAGCCGTGAACTGGCCGGGTATATAGTACAACTGGTTACGGCAACCAGAACCAGAAGGGAAATAAAATTGGGCGTCAGTATAAGGGCATCCCTTACCCTTATGCGAGCATCTCAGGCTCTGGCCCTGCTGGATGGTTATGATTATGTGACTCCCGATCATATCCATGAGTTAGTCGTTCCTGTAGTGGCTCATCGTCTTGGATTGGATCCCCATGCACGTTTTGAAGGAATAACTCCGGAATATATCATTGAAGATATTCTGAAATCCTTGCCGGCCCCGGTATAATTAAGAATGAAGCTGAAACAACTTTTTTATCTCGATTACCGTTTGATGTATGCCATTCGGAACTTCGGGGAAAAACGGTTCACTCCCAGGGGGCGGTTTCTATTGGTTTGTTTATTGCCATTAGCCATTCTCGGATTGGATACAAAGCAGACTTCGGCTTACCAGGTATTTACATTTCTGTTATCGATTCTTATTGTTGCGATGTTTTTTAGCCTGTTTTTTCGCTTTCCTTTTCAGGTACGTCGGAGACTGCCGCCTTTCGTAACTGCCGGACAAACTTTTCAATACGGTATTTCAATAAAGAATTTAGGAACAAAAGTAGAACGCGGGCTTTATCTAATCGATGAACTAATTGATCCCCGTCCGGCTTTTTCAGAATTTATTTCCTCAACGGAACCAGGAGGTAAAAGACGATTTTTATTTAAACGATATATGGGATATAATCGCTTTCTTAGGTTAATAGTTCAAAAACAGAATGCCGTTATAAAGGAACAGATATTACCGGACTTAAGTCCTGATAGTGAAGAGGAAATTAAGATTACTGTAAAAACCTTTAAAAGGGGATATTTGAACTTCTCGGGTATTATAATAGCCCGGCCTGATCCTTTTGGAATATTTAGAGCATTTGTGAAAGTATCATTGCCAAATTCACTATTGATACTTCCAAAACGTTATCCCTTACCATCTTTTCAACTTCCGGGTTTTCGCAAATATCAGCCGGGCGGAGTTTCTTTAGCTTCAAAAGTTGGTGAATCCGAAGAATTCTTATCTTTGCGGGATTATCGTCCAGGAGATTCCATTCGTAGAGTGCACTGGAAAAGTTGGGCCAAAGCCGGAAAACCTGTTGTCAAAGAATACAGAGATGAATTCTTTGTGCGACATACCTTAATATTGGATACATTTCTTCCTTCAGCCTACAGCGAAATATTTGAGGAAGCCGTATCAGTTGCCGCTTCTTTTTTAGTTTCTCTCCAGACTTACGAGTCTTTAATCGACTTGATGTTTGTAGGGGCGGAGGTTTATTGTTTTACTTCAGGCAGGGGGCTTTCCTCTATGGATAGAATGCTTGAGACCCTGGCAAATGTCAAATTATGTGAGGATAAAACATTTTCTGTATTGCATAATATGGTCATTGAAAGGATAAATATGCTCAGTGGGGCTATATGTATTCTTATTGACTGGGATGAACATAGAAAAAATTTTATAGAAAAATTGAATAGTTTTGGATTACCTCTTCTGGTTTTTGTTATTAGCAAATCTTCAGAAAATGTGTCTTTTGATCCAAAAATCCCGTTAAATAAAAATGTCTCTTTTCATATACTGGAAATGGGAAAAATAAAGGAAGGACTATCAAAAATAAGTTAAATCGTTAATATGCATACACCTCCTCTACTACTTGCTGCTGCCCTGCTGTTCTGGGGCTGGCAAACAG
>JAXHUS010000411.1:0-3043 GCA_034189305.1 Thermodesulfobacteriota bacterium
CGAAGGGGTTATTATGCTTATACAGTCCCCGGCTTCAAAACTTCCTTCTACTTCACATATTCCGGATGGAAGCAAACTCTTTCCTCCTGTTAAAATAGCATCTCTTGCCCCAGCATCTACTTTCACTTTTCCCTTTAGCTTTAGGGTGTATGCAATCCAGTGTTTACGGCTATTCATACGGTCTTTTTGTGAAATACATAATGTGCCGACATTTTTACCGGAAAAGATAAGGCTTAAGATATTTTCTTTTTTACCATTTGCGATTATTGTGGGAACACCAAAGGCTGCCGCCTTTTTCGCAGCCATTATTTTGGTAGCCATACCTCCTGTTGAATCAGGGGACATTGTATTTTTAGCGAGCTTTTCTATATTTTCGTCTATACTGGAAATAATTGAAAAAAATTTTGCCCTGCTGTCCTTATTTGGATCTTTTTCATAAAAACCGTCGGTATCAGTCAAAATTATCAGAATGTCCGATTCAAATAATGTTGTAATAAGAGATGCCAGATTATCATTATCTCCAAACATAATCTCATCTACTACTACAGAATCGTTTTCATTTATAATCGGGAGGACATTTAAACCGGTAAGCGTCTCCAGGGTGTGTTTTGCATTAAGATAACGCTGCCTATTACTTAAGTCCTTGTGGGTTAAAAGAACCTGGGCCACCTTCTGACCATAAATAGAAAAACACTTTTCATAATTCCACATAAGACTTGTCTGACCTACAGCAGCAGCAGCCTGTTTGTGGGGAATTGAATGGATGGTCTTAGAGAACCCGAGTTTTTTTTTGCCAAAGGCAATTGCACCGGAAGTAACTAAAACTAACTGATACCCCTTTTTTTTTAGATTAAAAATCTCATTTGATAATTGCTGGAAGATATTAAAATCAACATCCCCGTTATTTGCCGTAAGGACACCTGTTCCTACTTTTATTACCACCCTTTTTACTTTGTCTATTATTTTTGAACGCAAAAGTAAATCTTCTTTCTCCATTATCCATAAACAATATCTTAAAGGCTTGAAATAGTAAGGGAATTATGCAGAGGCAGGCGGGACATCATAAACACTGACCCGTTTTCTCTTTGAGCCAAACCTTTCAAATTTCACAACTCCGCTAATTTTGGCAAAAAGTGTAAAGTCTTTACCAAGCCCTACATTTTTACCTGGATGAAGTTTGGTCCCACGCTGACGAACCAGTATATTGCCGGCTTTAACCCGCTGTCCGCCGAATTTTTTTACTCCCAGTCTCTTACCAATACTATCCCTTCCGTTGTGTGAACTTCCTCCGCCTTTCTTATGAGCCATTTTATCTCCTCTTTTTCATTATTATGAATTAAATAACGTTAAGTGTATTAATAACATATTAATCTTAAATTATCAAAAAAATTGCACTTTCATTAAAGGAAAAGTTTAGGAGCAAATATTTTTTTATATACTAAAGTTTTGTTTTAGTCTGCCGATTTATAATCATAAAAACAAAGAGATAAAAGAAAATAAACTAAGAAAAAATTATCGGAGGAGTTATGGTAAAAATAAAAAGAAAGGGAAGTAAGGTTGTAATAAAACCCGAGGATGATTTAACAGATTCTGAGGCATTTGAGTTGAGAAAGGAACTATTAAAATTATTATCCGAATCAGTAAAAAAATTCAAACTATTATTCGACCTGGAGAAGATTACTTATATTGATTCAAAAGGTCTTGCAATCTTAATTGCCCTTTATAACTCCCTTAAAGAAAAAGGTGAAACTCTGGAAATAATAAACGTTTCGGAAGAAATTTTTAAACTCTTTAACACCTTAAAAATAAATGAAATCTTAAATGTTTCTGAAAAACAATAATTAGAACATAAAAGGATAGAAAATGGATGACGAAACTTTAAAAATGTATGTTGAAGAATCACTTGAGCATCTTTCAGGGATTGAAAATGACTTTTTAAGCATAGAGGAGTCAGGGGCAAATATTGACGAAGAACTGGTAAACAAAGTTTTTAGAGCTGCCCATTCTATAAAAGGAGGAGCCGGTTTTATAGGACTCACTGTGGTAAAGGAACTGGCTCATAAGATGGAAAATGTTCTTGGTATGATCAGGGGCAAAGAGATTGTTCCGGATAAAAATATAATCAATACATTGCTTAATGCTTCAGATATTCTTAAAGGACTCCTTGAAAATGCTGAGGCAAGCAATGATGCCGAAATAGATGAACATCTCAATGCGCTGCAAAGAATAACGGAAAATTCCGGGAAACTTGAAGAAGAAAGAGATGTTTTAGCTGATACAATAGATATATTGGTAGATGATAATATAATTTTTAGTATACCGGAACCCGATATTGACCGGGCAAAAAAGAGAGGTAAGCATATTTATTTTATTGAACTCGATCTTATAAATGATCTTCCTCAGGAGAGAAGGGATGTTTCCGCTGTTATAAAAGAACTGGAAAATATAGGCATAATCCTTGATTGTAAAATAGATTTTAACATGTCCGGTAAACTTGAAGACGAATTTTTTCCGGTAGAACTTCCTTTTTTTATTGTTTTTTCAAGTATTGCAGACCCTGATGTTATAAATAGCTTGTTTAACTTTTCCGAAAAGAAAATTTTCAGTATTTCAGACGATATTATTATAAGGGACGGAAAAGGGCTTAAAGTTTTTATACGGGATTTAAAAGAATCAGAAAACCATATTGAATCTAAGGAAATTAAAATCATAGAAAATGAAATTTCTTCAGATATAAAAGAAAGCAGTTCCGAAGTCAAGGAGAAATCTGTAGAAAAAGAGAAGAAAAAGGCAGATAAAAGGAATAAGGTTAATGGAACCGGTAGCACCAAGAAAGAAACAAGCTTGAGGGTAAGTGTTGAGATTCTTGATTCACTTATGAACCTTGCAGGCGAACTGGTGTTAAGCAGAAATCAGCTTCTTCAGGCGGTAAATTCCTTTGAACAAAGGGAGATAGAGATAGCAGGACAGAGGGTCAACATGATTACTTCCGATCTGCAGGAAGCTATAATGTTCACTCGTATGCAGCCTATAGGAAATGTAT
>JAXHUS010000412.1:0-4281 GCA_034189305.1 Thermodesulfobacteriota bacterium
TTAAAATTGAAGACTCTGCCCGAGACATAACAGCGGCAATTGAAGAACCTATACCTATATCCCTTGAAGAGGAATCTGTGGCACAGGAGGAAATTACCCTTGATGACGGGGGAGTAAAAGAGGACATGGACACTGGCGGAATAGAAGAAATATCCCTTGATAATCATGATGTATCTATTAGTGCGGAAAGCTTAGAAAGTACAATAAGTCTGGATGACCTTACCGAAGAATCGTTGAAAAATGAAGAAATAGATAAAGAGAATCAAGATGAGACCAAATAAGATTTAAATAGATAAATAAATGTTTATAGATATATTTATAATATTAAACTATTTGAATAGTTGATGGACCTGCATAACCCATGGTTACAACCATATATGAAAAAAGAATTCAAAAGAGACCGGAACAATTTTAAACGATCTGAATAGACAGGACATTAATTCCTTTAATATAGATAGCATATCTTATGTATTTTCCTTACACATGTGATTTATCATATCCTGAGGAAGCCGTAAAAAGTAATTTCCATAACCGGTTAATAGCCTTTATAATAGATAATATTATTTTAAACTTTATCTTCTTGACTTTATTTGCAGCGAGTTTTTCTGCAACATCTCTTGCAAACAAAATTATTGGGACGGATTTTTGTTTTAATCAATTAATATTCATTTTAATTTCGGGTTATTTTTTTAATCTAATAGTATGCGCCGGTTATTTTTGTATTTTTCATACTCTCTATGGTCAAACTCCCGGGAAAATGCTCATGGGGATTAAGGTAATTCGGTCAAATGGTCAAAGCCCTCATTTTTTCATATCATTTTTACGCTGGCTCGGCTATTTTATATCTGCTATATTATTTTTTATCGGATTTATTTGGTCAATCTGGGATAAAGATTGCCAGACATGGCATGATAAAATATGTAATACCTACGTTATTACCACATAACCCAGACATTCTTTAAGAAGTTCAAAAAATCTTTCCCGATCCAAAGGGCAGTTTAATAAAGTATGTCTGACTCTGCTACAAAAGGGGGTTTTCCGAAAATACCATGGAATATGAGCTTTAAATTTTTTAAGCCCGATATTCACTTCATATTCAGAAAGAAGCATTTCAAAATGTTTTAAGATTGTCTCTCTTTTATCATCAGGGGTAACCTTATAAATCCTACCTTCAAGATGCTCTGAAATTTCCCTGAAAATCCAGGGATTACCAAGGGCTCCCCTACCAATCATAATCCCATCACAGGATGTTCCATTCCTTAAAATTATTGCATCTTCAGGGGTTCTGACATCCCCATTACCCACAACTGGAATACTCACATTCTCTTTTAATTCTTTTATCAGGTTCCATAAAGCGTTACCTTTAAATTTTTGATCCCCGGATCGGGGATGAAAAATGATTGCATCAGCACCGGATGCTTCGGCTATATGAGATACCTCTAAATAATTTTGATTACTAAGAGAAAATCCTGAGCGGATTTTTATGGTAAGGGGAATAGTTAAAACTTTTTTGACTGTTTCAATAAGTTCGCCTATCTTTTTCGGATTTTGCATGAGAGCCACTCCTGCCCCTATCTTTTTTATCTTCAAGGCAGGGCACCCTGCATTGATATCAATAATATCAGCCCCTTTATCCTGACATATTTTTGCAGCTTCAGACATAATTTTCTTGTCATTTCCAAAAATCTGAGCTGCAATGGGTTTTTCAAAAGATGAGAAAGCAAGTAAATCCATTGTCCTGGGGTTATCCCTTATAATCGCATCTGCACTTATCATCTCAGTATATACCAGGCCGCATCCCTGCTCCTTCACAAGCCTTCGAAAAATACGGTCTGTATATCCTGCCATTGGAGCAAGAAAGAATTCATTACTAAGGTCTAAATACAAAATTTTCAAACTGTCACACCTTGACTAATTTTTTATAAATCCTTACGTATTCTAAGGAATTTCTTTCAAGACAGAAATACTCTGTTGCCTTTTTACAACCTTTTTTAAAATTGGAAATATTTGAAAAAAAATTATTCATATAGAGACTGCCGTCTTTATTTTTTTTATAAACAATTCCTGAATTGTACCTCTCAATTATTCCCCTGCATTCCTTTGAATGGTTGGGGACCAGGGACGGAATCCCAATCGCTGCATATTCACCCAATTTAATGGAAACTGCATCTTCAATAATGGTTTTCCTAATAGAGGTATCAGGATTTCTATGGGGAATTACTGCAATATCTGCAATTGATAGGTAGTTTGCCACTTTATTATGTGGTAGAGAAAATTTAAGGATATCATCTTCTGATACTGAATACTTTTTTATAAGATTATACAATTTTTTTTCAACGGCATTTGATATTATAAGAATCCTTACCCTTTTTTCTTTTTTAAACAGGTCGTACAGACGAAATATATCCTCTATATCATACCAGACGCTAAACGACCCACAAAAGGCAATTACTATTTCGTCATCTTCAATTTTAAACTTCCTTCTGATGTGCTTTCTTTCTTTTTTTGAGAATTTAAACTTGTTTAGATCGACAAGAGGTGGTATTAAATGAAATACTTCCCGCCCTTTGCTATTTAAAGCTTTATTGAGTGCCCTGAAAGAAACAAATGAAATTGAATCACATGTTTTAAAAAGAAAGCTTTCAATCCTTTTCCAGAGTTTGAAGTCAACTTTCTTTAAAAAAAAACTTTTACTTAAGATTCCCTCTTCAGGATAGTAACCTCTTGTATCGAAATGAACCTTAAAAGAAAGTTTGAAAAATTTTTTTGTAATAACTGCAAGCAAAGCGGCAGGATAACTACGGCAATGTATTATATCATAGTTTTTAAAATAAAGGAATTTTCCAAGTCTTACTGAGGATACGAATATAAAAAAAGGTAAGATAATCGCCGAAAGATAAAAAAACTTTGTGGGAATTAAAATGGGGAAAAGAAAAAGTTTGGTATTGTGGGGAAGGTTATATTCTTGGATATATGGGTAGGAAACCCGTTTTTTTGCCTTTGTCCTTAGGACTCCTAATAAGGGGTAAAAGTGAGCAACGGAAATCTCAAGGTCATCCCTTTTTGATAATTCTCCAATCAAAGAAGCTACCTGGCTGTTATAAATCCCATTGCCAACTATATTTTCAATTGTCATTAAGTAAAGAATCTTTATTTTAAAACTCCTTTTCTTTTCAATTTTTCTTTTAAATTTTCAAGTACTTTCTTAAGGGATGCCTTTTCTTTTTCCGGTGCATACTTAAGAGCGTTTTTGGCAATCTCTGCGGCCTTTTCATAGTTATATGTTTTTTCATAAAGAAAGATCAGATTCCTTATACTTTTAATGTCCCCTGGATCTATTTTAAGGGCATCTCTATTTATCTTTATTGCCTTATCCATCTCATTATTTTTAAAATAAAGATATGAAAGGGTATGATATGCTGAAAGATTTTTTGGTTCAATATGAAGAGCTTTTTTGAAGGCACTTTTTGCATTTTTGTAGTCTCCGTTCAATCTATATGCATCGCCCAGGCATAAAAATGTTTTGGCTTCATTTTTTTTAAGTACAATGGAATGCCTGTATTTAATGATTGCCTCCCTATATCTTTCCATGAAAAAGTAAGTCATACCCCAATCTCTATATAGCCTGAAACTATACGGCGTGATTTTACTTGCTTCTTCAAAATAATTAAGGGAGTTTTTAAACTTCTCTAACTTTATTTTCTTTCCTTTTACTGATTTTCCCCATTCCTGCATTAAAACCCCCAGGTTTCTTGTATGATTCGGGCTTAACGGGTTTATCTCCCTTGCCCTTCTAAAAGCCCCTTCACAATTTCTGAAGTATTTATTCTTTAAATGCACGGAATCCATGGCCTTAGCATTTCGGAAGGCAGATTTTCCAAGAAAGGTATAATAAAGGTCCTGATTGGGAACAAGGTCTAAAGCTTTTTTAAAGTAAATAACACTTTCATCATATCTGCTTTTATCGATTAAAGTTTTTGCCCTTTTGAAATAAATATCTGCAATTATAGGGTTTAATTCCTTCTTCTTTATAATAAAAAGTGCGAGAATTAATAAAATAGGAGAAAGCCAGATGAGTTTTGTGTTAGAAAGGGGAAGTTTTTCCGTTATCTTATTGATAAAGAGAAAAGGGTAGAGAAAAAGTAATCCTGTAATTACACTGTAGAAAATATATGGAAAAGATGGCAGGCTCCATCTGGAAAGAAATGCTGAATGAATCGCCATATAGCACAAAAGGGTTGATCCGATGATTACAAAATATATTATCAATTTATTTAAGAG
>JAXHUS010000413.1:0-4512 GCA_034189305.1 Thermodesulfobacteriota bacterium
GTTTTAATGAAGTAACTGAAAATTACAAAGGAACCTTTGCAGTACCTGAGGCAATTTTTTATCTTTATGTTGTAAAATTTCTCGCAAGCCATGATCCCAAAGTTTTAAGGGAGGGACTGGAGAGATTGAAAAAAGAATTTCCCGATAGTGAATGGACCTTGAGGGCAAAACCTTATGAATTAATAAAGCCCGTTTAAAAAATAGTCATGTAGGGATAGAAATTTAGAAATTATATAGGGGATACATAATTTATGGAAAAGGAAATTAGAAAAATAGATGCGGATAAATCAGTAGATACATGCCCTGCTTGTGGGTATAGCGACGGATTTCATGTTTCCTTTAAGATTTATAATGAAACCAGAAATATCATATTAATATGTCCTCAATGTCATGAGAGGTTTGATCCGGATTGGAAGACTATATAAGTTAAGTAAAAGCAACTTGAGACAAAGGCAGATATTAATAGAAACCAGCATGACCTTCGTACACAAAGAAAATGAAATTCGAAGGGAAAGACATTCCAGCCCCTTAAAAGGAATGTGCAGGTGAAAAAGAATTCAAATGCTTAAAAATCATTCCAGAATGGCAAGGGAAAGGAATACGGTTGAGGCTATGATAAACATGTATTGTCATGACCTGCATGGAAACAATGCTGCGATTTGCCTTGAGTGCAAGGAGCTTTTAGCTTATGCCGGGGAACGTCTTAAAAAATGCCCCTTCCAGCAGAATAAAACGACTTGTGATAGATGCCCGGTGCATTGTTACAAAAATGAAATGAGAATGAAGATTAGAGATGTGATGCGATACGCCGGCCCGCGTATGTTTCGCCGACATCCTGTATTGACCCTGTTTCACTTTCTCGATGGGTTGCGAAAGAAACCGGTTCCCTTACAGCGAAAACCCGGAAATTCTTAACACTTTATTATCATGGGACCCGGGTACAGTTTTTTATAAGTCAGGCATTTAAATTGCGTGTTTTAGATAATGAAGTAAAGATATGTAGTATTTGTATGCAATAAATAAAGGTGAGTGCGCAAGATTAATAAAAGGAGGTGATAACCATGATGTGGAAATGTAATAGCTGTGGGTATACCCTTGATGCAGAGGGACCGCCGGAAAAATGTCCTTCATGTAAAGAGGGTTGTGCCTTTGTGGATGCAACCTGTTATACCCCGGATTGTGGAGGTCCGGGAAATCCAGGAAACCTTAACCCGGATATTTATAAAAATAAAGAATAAAATATTTTCAATGGAGGTATTAAGCAATGGAAGAAGAGGTAAAGGTTTATACCACCCCTACCTGACCTTATTGTCATCAGGCGAAAGAGTTTCTTTCAAAAAAGGGAATCAATTTTACAGCCTATGATGTAACCAAGGACCGGGATGCATTAAATGAGATGGTAAAGATTTCAGGTGCCAGATCTGTGCCGGTAATATCAGCCTGCAATGAAATAATGGTGGGATTTGACCCCAATCGTCTTGAGCAAATGCTGACCTGTTTTACGCAACGATCCAAAGTATAAACGGAAACAGAAATAAAGGAATCCGTTTTTTAGTTAGAGAAATATATAAAAATGAAAGGATTAATAAATCATGGTAAAAATAGGAGATAAGGCGCCTGACTTTAAAGCACAGGCTTTTATAAAGGGAGAATTTAAAGACATTACACTTTCTGAATATAAAGGAAAATGGGTAGTTCTATTTTTCTATCCAGGGGATTTTACTTTTGTTTGTCCGACGGAACTTACATCAATAGCTATTAGATATAAAGAAATTCAAAAATTAGATGCTGAAATTTTTGCTTTAAGTGTTGACAGTGTTTTTGTACATAAAATGTGGCAGCAGAATGAACTATCTAAGATGATAGAACGGGGAGTTCCTTACCCAATGCTTTCCGATCCCGGAGGAAAGATAGGAAGAATGTTTGGTGTTTATGATGAAGATCTGGGAATTGATTTACGGGGACGGTTTATTATTGATCCCGATGGCGTACTTCAGTCCATGGAGGTTGTATCATTATCCGTCGGCAGAAGTGTTGAGGAATTATTAAGACAGATTGAAGCCTTCAGTCATGTTAGAAAAAAGGAAGGATCAGAGCTTTGTCCTGCAAACTGGGCTCCCGGAAAGGAAATTATAATGAACGACACAGATTTTGCCGGTGAAGTATGTCGAATATGGAAACCTTAAATGTGGGGTAAGTACTGTTAATCAAGAATACGGAAGTCAGAAGATAGAATTCAGGAGGGAATCGTAACAATTTGTTTTAACAAATCCTTTATTCTGACTTCTGTTTTCTCTATTTTCATCTAAAAAGAATGACAGAGGTAATAGATACCCCGGTAAATTTTTCATTCGATCATGTAAATGTATGATAACATTTCAATAGGTGTTAGAATAATTAAGGGGTTATGAAAAAGAAGATCGTCATCGGTCTGTGATGCATAAAATTCTTCTTTTTCTCCTTTTCTCTGTGGATTTCGAACGGGTATCGGCTACTTCTTTCCAAATAATTCCGGAAATAGAGTAATGGCATATAGAGGGTAATTGCAAATTCTACCGTCATGACGAAGATTTAAAAGTGTCGTTCGTGACAATATGTTGGGATGAAACTGCCTGTCAAAAGAGATAAGACTTTTACTTTTCGGATTAATGCCTGCTTTGGCTTCAAGGGGATAAACCTGAGAAGCAAATTCACAAAGAAAATCTGTCTCAGCCTTTTTCCCTTTACTTGTCCAATAATATAAATCAACTTTTTTTTCTGAACGCAATTGCTGAGCCACATAATTTTCCACAAAGGCACCTTTAAATTCGTTGAGTAAGTTATCCTTGCCGGCAAGTAATTGGGGGGACAAATTTACCATCGCACCCAGAATGCCGACATCAAGAACAAAGACCTTAAAATTATTTCTATTCATATATCTTTTAAGGGGATTCTTCGCCGTTGTGACCTGATATGACTTGTATATTAAACCGGCATTTTCCAGCCATTGAAGAGCACTTTCATACTCCCTGCCCCGTGCGCTTTTTCGGATCGCCGTAAAAACAAATTTTTTATTTTCCTTTGACAGGTGAGCTGGTATAGAATCCCATATTATGTTCAGTTTCGAAAT
The DNA here is from genome assembly GCA_034189305.1 of Thermodesulfobacteriota bacterium. Classification (GTDB taxonomy): domain Bacteria; phylum Desulfobacterota; class WTBG01; order JAXHUS01; family JAXHUS01; genus JAXHUS01. The sequence goes on from JAXHUS010000413.1 coordinate 3,110, forward strand.
GTCCGATGTGATTGCGTGCTTGGAGAAATCAAGCAAATATGCGTTAATAATATCTTTTTGAATTTTCCGTACCTCACCAAGATTGCCTGTTTCAACAAAAACCTTGACCGGCTCAGGCATCCCGCCGACAAAAAAATAACTGCCTAAAAGATCAAGTAATTCATTATGGAATGGTTGGGGAAACGGGGAAAATTCAATTTTTGTTTCTATTAACTGCCGGAGGCCTGATCTTCCGGTAGCATCTAAGAACTCGGGGAATGTCAACGGATACATATCAAGAAAATTAATTTTTCCAACGGGGAACGATCGAGGGCGGGACAGGGTTATGCCGACCAGTGAACCCGCCGCGGCAATGTGGTACTCCTGTGCCTGTTCACTAAAATACTTCAATCCATTCAAGGCGTTATTCGAGGCTTGAATTTCGTCAAAGATAATCAAACACTTCCCTGGCTTTATTTCCAGATTCAGATAAAGAGAAAGGTTAGAAATTATCCTTTTGGGATCAAGTTTCTCCTGGAAGAAATCATCAATTGCGGGATCTTCTTCAAAGTTGAAGTAAGCAATACTGTCATACGCTTTTCCCCCGAATTCTTGCAGAATATAAGTCTTCCCAACCTGACGAGCGCCTCTTAAAAGTAAAGGTTTACGTCTGGGGGATGATTTCCACTCAAGCAATTTCTTGTAAATATCTCTTTTCATATAAATCTTTGTAATATATGTTTGTATAGATGTCAAGAAAATATGGAAATTAATTGTGATTATTATCACATAATTCAGACAAATAATGTGATAATAATCACTAAATATGGAGATATTATGTGATATAGTGCACGGGTTTTTATTATCCCAAAAAATGCCTTTGAATTTTTTAGGCAGTACAAAACATAAAAGGCAATAGGAAAATGGGGTGTAGATTTAATTTCATCTTTTTTATTCTTTGATATGAGGATGTAGGTATAAGGTGAAAGGTTTAAGGTATAGGGATAATAAAATATCACAGTCCTTTTAAAATCCCAATCCTTTCTTGCGATGGAACTGACTCCCCCAATAATGCCCTGAATGTTCAACTATAAATAAGGCTGACTCTCTAACCTCATCCCCTTCTCTTTGATATTTTGATGGCATAGGAAATTTCATTCTAAACAATAACTTTAGGCATTTTACACTTTAGATCACTTAAGGCACTGGACTTGATAGACTTTCTCATCCAAAAGGATGCCTGAGAAAATAGAACCCTTTTCCTTTTATTTGAGAAGAGGTATGCTCAAAAATAAGCTGTGATTTATATTCTATTGATTTTAAAGCACTTTTAGATTTTATTACTTTTTTCTTGACAGAAGTAATATAGGATGTCCGCTTTTCTTTGCATAGAATGCCCCCCCATTTCCTCCTTTTTGAATAAG
>JAXHUS010000414.1:0-5332 GCA_034189305.1 Thermodesulfobacteriota bacterium
CGAATGTGCTTCTTTTTCTCTTTAGACATGGAACAATTCCTCCTTTTTTGATAAAATCTATCATATTAAGGCGTTATTATCCAGAGAATTAGTTATAATCATTTAATCTTTTTTTACTTTGTAAAAAAGCTGAAATCAGTAAATTTTCCAGGATTTTATCCTCTGACGAAATTAAATTTAAATCTAAATGATGTACTATTTAAAAAATAATTTTTGCTTGCCCCTTTTGCCCTATTGTCAGTATATTAGTTTTTAACTAACAAGGCTTAATAACCTGCATGACCTGTGGTTACAACCAGAAACGCAAAAGATATTTAAAGTTATTGTTTAATTCCTAAACAGGGAAAATGGAAGAGTGTTGCAGTAAAATTAAATATCTTGATTTATCACGTTAATTGTGCAATAAAAAGAAGGGAAAAAGTATTACAAAATGCAGATGAATTCTGGTTAAGATATATTTAAAACCAACAGAAATTATCCCATGAACTTGTTGAGGACTGTACCGCGGGGAATTGGTCAATGGCTTTTTTTACTCCTGCGATGGGCGGTGATTTTATCTTTTTTAATGGGTGGTTTACTATATATGACGAATATGCCCGATAGTTCTTACTCGAATCCGTTTAAAATACTGTCTGAAGACGAGCAATTATTATGTGAGCGTCTTAAGAAACATATTTTGATATTAACTGAAAAAATTGGTGAGAGAAACATCTGGCATTTCAATGAATTGGAGGTCTCTGCTGACTATATTGAAAAGTTTTTATCAGATATGGGTTATGAGGTGAAAAAGCAGTATTATAAGGTTAGAGATAAGACTGTACGGAATATTGAAGCTGAAATCGTTGGAACATCACAGCCAGGGGAAATTGTGGTAGTCGGTGCACACTATGATTCGGTTTTAGGGAGTAAAGGCGCAAACGATAATGCTTCCGGTGTTGCAGCAGTCCTTGAAATCGCACGTTTTCTTGTAAGAAAAAAACTTTCCAGAACAGTAAGGTTAGTAATGTTTGTAAATGAAGAGCCGCCGTTTTTCAAGACTGACGACATGGGAAGCCGTGTATATGCTTCCCGATCACGCCAATATGGGGAACAGATTGTAGCAATGCTTGCGATTGAGACTATTGGTTACTATTCAGATATTATAGGAAGCCAGCAATATCCTTTTCCTTTCAGTTTTTTTTATCCAAATACAGCTAATTTCATAGGTTTCATAGGTAATATTTCATCAAGGCACTTAGTTCATAAAGCCATAGGGATATTTCGCATGTATACAGAATTCCCTTCTGAAGGTTTAGCTGCTCCGGGCTGGATGACTGGAATAGGGTGGTCAGATCATTGGTCTTTTTGGAAGGAAGGCTATCCGGCTATCATGGTTACTGATACCGCTTTATTCCGCTATAAATACTATCATACACAGGAAGATACACCGGATAAGATTGAATATGCTCATATGGCGAGAGTAGTTGCAGGTATTACTCGGGTAGTTACCGAACTTGCCGGTACCCATCAGGAGATACTAAATAAATGAAATAATAAAATTGTTTGTAAAGTGGGATTATATAATATGATTTTCATTGATGAACGGGTAATTTTTTGGTAATTTTATAAGCAAAGGGGAAAAGGAGTAAACATTAAGGAAAAAGAGGGAAATAAGATGCAAATAAAATCTGAAAAGGATTTGGAGGTTTATCTTAAACCTACTTTAACAATAGAGGCAAATCATGATAGTATCATTAAGACTGCAAAAAGCCTGACGAATGCGTGTTCAAGTGATAGGGAAAAGGCAATAAAACTATTTTATTTTGTAAGGGATTCCATACGTTACAGCATCTATATGACTTCGGTATTTATTGATGATTTCAGGGCGTCGAGGGTTCTTCAATGGAAGAAAGGTTATTGTGTCCAGAAAGCTGTGCTTCTGACAGCCCTTGGAAGGGCGGCGGGCATCCCAAGCCGTCTGGTCTTTGCCAGAATAAGGAATCACAGGTTGCCTGACCATATTTTACAAAAACAGAAGTCCAATATTTTTCCAAGACATGGTTATAATCAATTTTTTTTAAATAAAGGATGGGTAAGTGCCGCCGCAACATTTGACAAAGACCTGTGCAAAAAGAACGGACTTCCCACGGTTGAATTTGACGGAAATAGAGATGCCATACTACCAGAGAAGGATTTGAACGGTAAACCGTACATAGAATATATTGAAAAGTTCCCCCCCAATGAAGACCTTCCATTTGATTGGATTATGGAGAAAGTTGTCAAAATAGTAGGCCCGGATAAGAGGCCGTGGCTCAATAAAACCCAGGATAAAGAATCTTGATTACTGACCGTCGCCGGGGGAAATTCATTTCGTACTTCTTAAAATTTCAAGCATCTCTTTATGAATTATTCCATTATCGGCTAAGATTTCCCCTCCATGAATATCAAGTTTTTCACCCATAAAAGAAGTGACTTTGCCTCCTGCCTCCTGAACCATCAGACTGCCTGCAGCAACGTCCCATGGTGACAGTTTGATTTCCCAGAAACCATCAAAACGGCCGGATGCAACATAGCATAAGTCCAAGGCCGCCGACCCCAGTCTTCTTACCGCCTGTGCCTTCATAATAAAACTTTGAAAATGTTTTAGATTATTTTCTTTACTTGTTCTTATATCATAAGGAAAGCCTGTTACCAGAAGGCTTTTATCAAGCTTTTTCGTCTCTGAAACCCTGATTCTTTTATCATTAATATAAGCACCATTTCCCTTTAAAGCAAAAAACATCTCTTCCCGAGTCGGATCATATACCGATCCCATAATTGTCGAGCCTTTAAACTGTAAGGCGATAGATATGCAAAATATAGGCAGGCCGTGGGCAAAGTTTGTGGTTCCGTCTAAGGGATCGATAAACCATATAAAAGGAGAAGTCCTGTCTGTATAATCTTTTTTTTCCTCAGCAAAAATCTGATGGTCAGGAAAATTTTCCTTTATTATCTTTGTAATGGCCTTTTCGGAAAGATAATCCGCGTCGGTTACAAGATCGATTTCTCCTTTGTGTCTGACCTTTAGCTTCTTTCCAAAAAAATCCTTAAGAATATTCCCACCTTCATGAGAAGCTAAAATAGCCGTTCTTTTTATATTATCAAAATCCATTTTTTCCGTATACATGTTTATATAAAATTGAAAAAATACAGGGTGTTAAGTATAGCAAATCTTAACTTCAAAAACCATTTAAATATTTCTTAAATTTTTTTATAATGCTCTATAAACACAAAATTCTAAAAGGGTAGGGCTTTGTTATGAATGTTAAGGATAAGATAAAAAATCTGCCAGAAAGCCCGGGTGTTTATTTAATGTATGACGATAATGGCAAAGTAATTTATGTGGGCAAGGCCAAAAATATAAAAAACAGGGTTGGAACCTATTTTAAAACAACTTATGACTCCATGGTCAAACTAAAAGCGCTGGCTGCTAAAATATATGATGTTGATTATATTATTACTTCCAGTGAAAAAGAAGCATTAATTCTTGAAAGTAATCTAATTAAAAAACATAAACCCAAATATAATGTCACCTTTAAAGATGATAAGGCACAACCTTACCTCCGCTTGAATCAAAAGCATAAATATCCTGATTTAAGTATTGTACGCAAGGTTAAAAATGACGGTGCCTTATATTTTGGTCCTTTTTATTCAAGTCAGGCAGTTCGGTCAACCCTAAAGACTATAAGTAAAATCTTTCCCTTAAGAAAATGCAAAGAAAATTCCTTCCGTCATCGTCAGAGACCATGTTTAAATTTTCAGATTGGAAATTGTCTGGGGCCTTGCTGTAATAAAGTAAAAGAGGAGGAGTATCAAAATATAGTAAAGGATGTAAAATTATTTCTGGAGGGGAAAGATAAGGAACTTTTAAAAAGATTAAAGGATAAAATGGAAGAAGAGGCAAACATGCTAAATTTTGAAATGGCCGGCAAAATAAGAGACAGAATTAGTGATATTTCCATAACCCTTGAAAAGCAAAAGGTAGTAAGTACAAAATTTTTTAATCAAGATGTAGTCGGGCTTTACAGAAAGGATTCTTTCCTGGGAATAATGATATTCTTTATCAGGGCAGGAAGGATAATAGGAAGCAAAAGATTTTCCTGGCATAAAGCGATATGGGGTGATATGGAGGTAATATCTTCCTTTCTAAAACAGTTTTATTCCGGGGGAGAATTTATTCCCCAGGAGATTATTCTTCCTGTCTTTCTTGAAGATTCAGATGTAATTCAGCAGTGGTTAAGTGAAAAGAAAGGCAGAAAGTTAATAATTACCTTTCCCAGACGGGGAAGGAAGAAAAAACTCCTGGAAATGGCACAGAATAACCTTATTGTTAATTTTAATGACTTTGATAGGGAGGAAGATGAAGAGGATACTCTTGGGGATTTAAAAAGTCGGTTAAGGCTCTTAAGAACCCCTTATAAGATAGCCTGCTGTGATATATCCAACCTTTTTGGAGAGTGTGCTGTGGGAGGTGTGGTCTATTTTGAAAGGGGCAGGCCGCAAAAGTCCCTTTACCGGAAATTTAAGATAAAAATCAAAAAAGGAATTGATGATTATGGAATGATGTACGAAGTATTAATCCGGCAGTTTAAGCAATATATAAGGTCAAATAACTTTCCTGACTTAATGATAATTGATGGAGGGAAAGGTCAACTCAATGTAGCCATAAAGGTTCTTAAGGAATTGGGAGTTAATAAAACCTCTGTTGTAGGGCTTGCAAAGGGTGGAAATAAAAGTTTCAAAACAAAATGGGATGAAAAGATTTTCCTGCCCCATATTAAAAACCCATTAATCCTTCCTAAAGACTCATTATCCCTTCTTATGCTTCAGAAGATCCGTGATGAAGCCCATCGTTTTGCTATAAATTACTACAGGAAATTAAAACTTAATAAAAGCAAGGAATCGATACTGGACGGGATTCCCAGAATTGGACCTGTAAAAAAGAAGACTCTTCTTGCCTATTTTGGCAGTATACAGAATATTAAAAATGCCTCTTTGGAAGAACTGCAGAAAGTCCCGGGAATTTCCCCTCAAATCGCCCGGGATATTCTTGATATTTTAAAATATAATAAAAATTAATATTCTTCATATGACTTCGGTCCGTATGAAGTAAAGAACCCTGCGGCTTGCCGCAGGGTTCTTTACTTGCTTCATCGGTGAGGAATATTTCAAACAACTGATAATCCTAAATTTCATCGGATGTTCACCCTTAAAAAGAGACCTATCCACATATCTAAACCCTTTAATTTCAGTGGGATAGACGACGTGGAGGCAACTTTTTTCTAATGACTACACGTGCCCCCAAACAAGGAAG
>JAXHUS010000415.1:0-3564 GCA_034189305.1 Thermodesulfobacteriota bacterium
AATGGAAGATTACTTAGAATTGATCTTTAAACTGGGGGAAGAAAAAAAGGTTGTCAGAGTTAGAGATATTGCTCGTGGAATGCAGGTTAAGATGCCCAGTGTAACCAGTATGTTAAATGTTCTGGTTAAAAAGAGTTTGATAAATCATGATAAATATGAGTATGTTGAATTAACTCCTAAAGGGATAGAGATTGCCAAAGAAATCTCCCGAACACATGAAATCCTTTTTAATTTTTTAAAGAACGTATTACAGGTTGACTCTGAAACTGCTGAAAAAGATGCATGTAAAATGGAACATTCAATGAGTGAAGTTACCTTAAACAGACTAATAGACTTTGTAAAGTTCGTTGAAGTGTGCCCAAGACTAGGTTTTGACTGGCTCGAATATTTCCCCAGATATATGGAAGGGGAATGCTCGAAAGACAAATGTATTGAATACATGCAAAATTTTTTAAACAAACATTCAGAAAAGGTAAATCAAAAATCAAAATAGAAAAATATTTACAAAACATAAAGAAGATTATGGAGGCTTCCTGATGGAGAATGGATATTTTCCTCTGACAATGGCGTTACCCGGTCAAGAAGTCACTCTCTTTGCTATAAATGGCGGCAAAGGTATAAAGAATAGACTGATAAGTTTAGGGTTGACCAATGGAGTAAAACTGAAAGTATTAAACAACGGCCCTGGGCCTTTAATTATTTCAGTAAGGGATAGCAGGCTTGCCCTGGGTTATGGTATGGCTCACAAAATAATGGTGAAAGAATAAATTTTTAAATGGAATATGAAAATTATTTTTAAATGTGGAGGGGTAGTATGCCTGAAATAAAAGAAATAACGCAACATATAGCTGGAGATATTGAAAAAGTTCAGGAACTTGTAGGCCATATAAAAAAACATATGGAGAAGGCAATAAAAATTTGTAATGCTGGAAATAATAATGAATTAGGAGAAATTGGCAAGCATCTATTAGAGATTGATGCAAAAGTTCATGAACTATATCACCACATAACAAAAAAAGAAGTTCTATATAATCCCCATAAAGACTTTTCAGTCAAAGAAGAATAGAATTAAATTTACAATTTTTACCATAAATTTATTGTTACTATTCAGGTGTTTAGGTTGAAGGCTTAAGAATACCAAATATGTATCAACGCACTAATTAATCCATTCAATACATCTTCTATTTAGACTAATATTGGTTCAATCAGGGATAAATCATTGTTGAAGAAAATCCCAGACGCTTTAATAATCCCAAAAAATGCCTTTGAATTTTTTAGACAGTACAAAACGTAAAAGGCAAGAGGAAAATAGGGAAATTTAATTTCACTTTTTTTATTCTTTGCTATCAGGGTTAAGGTATAAGGTGAAAGGTTTAAGGTGTCGGGGTAAGAAAAACCATGAACCTTAAACCCTGTACCTCACCTTTATTTCACATTTTGAATTTACCAAAAATTGCTACTGCAATTTTTGTGTTTAATAAAAGGAGTAAAATAGAAAGAATTCCCATCCTGTTTGCAAAATAGATGGAAGGCAGTTGCAGGAAAACTTTTGATACAATCTGAATATAATCAATAATGATTATTAAATTTCATATAAAAAATGAAATATTATTGAATTTTTCCATATTTTGTTATAAGGATTTATTAAATTATAAATAATTTAATTCTTATATTTTTTTCAAGTTTTTATTATTTTATTAAATTTGTCCCTTACTATTTTCACTAAGCCATAGAATGACAGATTTTTATACGGATTTTGTTCCCTTGGATAATCAAAATTATAAAAACAGCAAAATATTTGAGAATTACGGATTTGAGAATATGACATTTGAAAGAGTTGAAAACGTTATTCTAAGGGATATTATAGAAAGAAGCTTTGACACAATATTTAGTAAATTTCAGATTACAAAAATCGCCTTTTTTTGTTTAAAAAACAGAGCTCAAAAATTTTTACTGATATGTCAAAAAGGATTTAGTAAAAAATTCCTGAAAAAAATAATACAGAAAAAAGTAATAGAACTTTTTGAAGGCCGATTTAATCTCTATGCATTAAATAGATGTCATACAAAAGAGAGTTTTGGTCAAAGGGATAATCCAGTATATTATTTGCCAATCATTGACAAAGACAGCCTTGTTGGTTTTGCTTTTATTCTTTTAGGTAACGTAAAAATAAATACCCTCATAAAAAATGAATTGTGGAGTCTTTTAATTGAGCAAATTACTTTTTTAATAACCAAGTTTTTTAGTCAAACGGATTCACATAAATCTCCTGAATATTTTGAGTCTATGATCAACAGCATTTCTCATTATGGGATTTCAAATAGTGACAAAGATTTAGGGTATATAACCGTATTTAATCCAGGCTCCGAAAGGATATTAGGTTATAAATCCCATGAGGTTGTCGGTAAAAAGAAGCCTGAAGACTTTTTTAAAGATAAGATTTATTTATTCCCAAGAATTGTAAGAAGACTGTTTGATTTAGGCGGAAACTTTGAAGGAGAAGTAGAATTATTAGGTAAGAATGAAAAAATTGTACCCAGTTTTTTGACTATCTCCCCTTTTAAGGATAAGGAAGGAAACATCCTTGATTTTGTAGTTTTAATAAAAGAAATAAAGAAGGAAGAGTATGATAAAAAACTGGCCAATAAAGATAATGAAAAAAATTCTTATAGATTTATCGGAAAAAGTCCCCAGATAAAAGAAGTTACCCGTCAAATTAAAATAATTGCAAAGACAAATTTAAGTGTGTTAATCCAGGGAGAAAGTGGAACCGGTAAAGAACTTGTAGCAAGGAGTATTCACAATGAAAGCCTTCGCAGGGATTCTTCCTTTATAGCAGTCGATTGCGGAGGAATTCCTGAAAATTTAATAGAGAGTGAATTGTTTGGTTATGAAAAAGGGGCTTTTACAGGAGCCCATCAAAGGAAAGAAGGTTTCTTTGAACTTGCTTCCGGAGGAACCCTATTTTTAGATGAAATAGGGAATCTTCCCCTTCATATGCAGATAAAATTACTCAGGGCTTTGCAGGAAAGAAGGGTTCGAAGGGTAGGGGGGAGGAAGGATATCGAGGCTGATATAAGAATAGTTGCAGCAAGTAACGTCCCTTTGGAAAAGGAAATTTTAGAGAAAAAATTTCGACAGGACCTGTTTTTTCGTCTGAATGAATTTATTATTAATCTTCCACCTTTACGCCGCAGAGAGGTGGATATAATTTACCTTGCAAATCATTTTCTCAATTTGAGTAATGATGAATTAAAAAAGAAAGCAAAAGGATTTTCTCCTGAGGCTTTAAATAAGTTAGTCGGTTACCACTGGCCTGGAAATGTCCGTGAACTTAAAAACGTTATAAAAAGAGCGGTGCTTCTATGCGATAATTTGATAATGCCCCATCATTTAACCTTTTTTGATGGAATGCTAAAGGAGGATAAAATATCGAATAAAGGCTCGACAAAGCAAAATGAAAATAATCACACCTTGAAAGTCTTTTCAGAAAGATTAGAAAAGGATTATATTGAAAAAATCCTTATAGAAAACGGCTGGAATAAAAGCAGAACAACAAAAATT
>JAXHUS010000416.1:0-3229 GCA_034189305.1 Thermodesulfobacteriota bacterium
GAAAAGAGCAGGATGAGAACCATCATTTACTGTATGGCTGACGGTGTTCTGGTTATCAATCTAAAAGGTGAGATGGTGCTTTATAATCCGGCGGCATCTCGAATATTGGGAATTGCAAATGATCCGGCAACAGGAAAAAACTTAAGGGAGTTAATCGCAAACAGGGCAGTGGTTGAACTGTTGGAAAGCCAGCTTACATCCATCAATTCCAATCTCACATCCTTTTATAAAGAAGTAATTTTGCCGGATAAGGCAGTGATTCGTGTGCATATCGCTCCTGTTAAGGGGGATTCTGGAGAGCCCCTTGGATTGGTGACTGTTTTCCAGGACATAAGCCAGTTAAAGGCTCTGGAGCAAATGAAGTCCGATTTTGTGGCTATGGTATGCCATCAGTTACGTTCCCCACTATCTACTATTGGACAGCAACTGACAGCCATCCTCTCCCAGGTGGTAGAGAAAGAAAAAGAGAAAGAAATGCTCATGCGGGCAAAAGAAAGGATCAAGGATCTTATTTCTCTTATTAATAATCTTTTAGACATTTCAAAAATTGAGGCAGGATTGGTAATTCAACATAAAGAGTCCCTGGAAATTTCTGAAATAATAAAAAAAGTCATAGATTTGATACGTCCTTTAGCGGAGAAAAAAAATATTTCCCTTGAGGTCTTCATTGATCCGAAACTTCCTTCCATTGACGGGGACAGAAACTGTATAGAAGAGGTATTTGTAAATCTCTTAAGTAACGCCATGAATTATACCCCTGAACGGGGCAGAGTAATTATGGAAGCGAAAAAGGAGGGCGAATGCCTTAGAATAAATGTAGCGGATACAGGAATAGGAATCTCAAAGGAGGATATTCCAAAAATCTTTGATAAATTTTACCGGATAAGGACGGATCAGACCAAAAAGATTGGTGGCACCGGCCTAGGACTCCCCATAGTTAAAGGTATAATTGATGCCCATCTTGGTTCAATCCATGTAGAAAGCGAACCCGGCAAGGGGACCGTCTTTACAGTCTTTCTGCCTGAAAGCATTAAACCCAACCCTTAATTTTTTGTTGGCAATCAGGTTATCAATAACGGCTTGGAATCAAAAGATTATTTTATCATTGCAAGGCGAGTCGTCTGACCTGCTCCCATGACAGGACAGACATCCTAACCTGTCCAAAAAAGGTAAAAATAAATTCTTTGTATAAATGTTCTATAATAAATTTTTTTTAGCAAAATTTACCGCATTGTGAAAGATTTGTAACCCCATACCTTCCGGTTTAATGTCGGTTCTTGTCCACAAAGGATGATTGGTAGGGTGAAGGTATGCTTCAGGATGAGGCATAAGTCCGAAAATTCGACCGCTTTTATCACAGATACCGGCAATATCTTCAATTGATCCATTTGGGTTTAAAGGATAACCTGTTGAAGGATTACCGTTTTTATTACAATACTGCATGACAATTTGTTCGCCTTTTTTCAATTCTTCCATATGGCCGGTCATATCTGTATAAAATTTGCCCTCACCATGACGCACCGGCAGATCTATAAACTCAATATTTTTGGTAAAAATGCAAGGAGCCAGGTGGTTTACTTTTAAATGTACCCACCTGTCTTCAAACCGTCCTGAATCATTGAAAGTTAAAGTAAAAGTTTGTTCCCAGTATTTTCCTTTAAATCCGGGAAGAAGTCCCATCTTAACAAGTGCCTGGAAGCCGTTACATATTCCTATTATAAGACCCCCTTTTTTAATGAAGTCTTCTATTTTTGCAGACAGGTTATATTTGATTTTGTTTGCCAGGACTTTCCCTGAAGAAATATCATCTCCGAAGGAAAAACCACCGGGAAATGCTAAAATTACAAATTCTTCCAGATTTTTTTTGGACGAAATTAAATCATTTATGTGCACCTTTTCAGTTAGAGCACCGGCGAGCCTGAAAGCAAATTCCGTCTCCATGTCACAGTTTATTCCAAAACCTGTCAAAATTACAGCATGAGGTCTTTTGTTCATTTTAAACCCTTGTTATTTATTTTTCGCAGGTTGTTGCATTAAATTTATAGCATAGGAATTTCCTTTTGCCGACTTATAAATATTCCTCAAAGGGTTAGGGTTGCGCAACTCGTTTCGGTACTCAGGTTTAGTAAACAGCAGGCTTAAGCCTGCTGTTGTTGAAGAACAACGTAACCGATAGACCATAGACGTTAACTTGATAGTATAGGAATTTTCATTTTAAATAATAACTTTACGCACTTTAAACGTAGCTCACTTTAGACATTTAACTTGACTAAATCTTAAACTCCCTTTAAAGGACAACTGACAATTTTTCAACTGACATTACCAGAAATTACCATTTAAGGGTCTTTTGCCAGGCGTATTTTAAAGTATCAATATCACAATCTATCACATATTCCCCATTCTTTCCCTTCACAAGAAATTTTTTATCTTCTCTTACCACCCCAACCCTTGCAAAATAATTATCTTTTAATAACGCCTCTATTTGAAAGACCTTTTTGGGGTCTACCGTTATAACAAAACGGCTCTGACTTTCTGAAAAGAGGAGATAGTCATCCCTTACTACATTTTCATTGGGAACTTTATTAAGATCTATTTCCATTCCCAGATCACCGGAGAAAGCCGTCTCAGCCAGAGCCACCCCCAGACCACCGTCAGAACAATCATGGCAGGAAGCCACAAATCCTCTTTCAATCGCAGAACTTAAAAGTTGATAAAGCCTTTTTGCCCGGGGTGCATCTACTTTTGGAACATTATTCCCTATAAAACCCTTTGATGCAAAATACTCTGAACCGCCAAGTTCAGGTTTAGTAATCCCAATAACATAAACCACGTCTTGCGGATTTTTTGCATCCATTGTTATTGCTTTTTGGACATCATCTATTTTTCCCATTGTAGAAAAGAGAACAGTTGGGGGGATGGAAATTTTTATATCACCATAGACAAAATCATTTTTCATACTGTCTTTTCCGGAAATACAGGGCAGATCATAATAAGTGCAATAATCAAAAAGCGCCTGGCATGCCCTTACCAATTGTGCCAGTTTATATTCCCCATCCGGATTTTTTGGAGACTTAATGGGGTCACACCAGCAAAAATTGTCAAGTCCTGCAATATAACCTGGTTTGCCCCCTACGGATATAGAGTTTCTTATGGCTTCATCAATAGAACACGCCATCATGTGATATGTATCAATATCTGAATAGCGGGGAACTATCCCATGGGCAACAAT
>JAXHUS010000417.1:0-8276 GCA_034189305.1 Thermodesulfobacteriota bacterium
AATTGCTCCACGGACGCAACTTTCCTCGAACATCTCTATGTGGTGTATAGCCTGCGGTAGCACCTCGTTTATTTCCTTTTCGCCAAACATCAACACGTGATGCTTAATGCCTAAGTATTTGACTACATCACGAGCCAGCGGGAGGTCTTTCCCTCCCTCCGTACTTACTGTAAAGGCCTCTATATTTGGTTTAATCTCCTTGGCAAGGCAGCATATAATACTGCTATCGAAACCACCGCTTAAGAAGATACCTCCCACGGCGTTGTCCTTCATTCGCTTCTCTGTTGCCTCTTCTAATAGTTGAACTATTACTTTCTTGGCCTGCTCATAATTCTCGAACTCGGGGGTTTCTACAGCCTGACAGGGGTATTTTTGGAATCCAAGCTCTTGAGAATAAACATATTCAGGCGGGAACTCTTTAACATCGTCAGCTATACCTACCAGGCTCTTTGCCTCAGAGGCAAAGCATAGTCTTCCTTTACTATGTCCATAGTAGAGGGGACTTATGCCCACGCAATCACGAGCCAGTATCAACTTGCCCTTATCAAGTATGGCACAGGCAAAGTTGCCATTTATTTTTTTTGTGAATTGGGTCCCATATTTGTCATAGAAATATAGTATTGCCTCTGCATCAGTCATCCCTGATTTCTCTTGATTGTAGATTCGTCCATCCAAGACAATTGTTCTCTGCCCATTAGAGGCATAATGCGAGCCGTCTTTTAAGTCTCCACCTACATTAAGCTCACAGCATCCTATATTTACTCCCTGCTCCCGCTTTGTCCATGTCTCGTGCGGGCCTCTATGTTTTATCCTCTCGAGCATCTGCTCTAACTCGCCATTATCACTACCTTGAACTCCTGCAATTCCTGCCATAGCTACTAACCTCCTTTTTAGATTAGCATCTCAAGTTATGCTTTTGTCTCCTAGAAAGCATCGAGTACTTTGATAGCATGGAAACCATCCGCGCAATAGGCATCTGCACCTATTTCCTTCGCATACTCATCAGAGACTGCTGCTCCGCCAATCAAGACCTTGACCTTATCTCTGAGTCCAGCCTTTTTTAGCGCTTCAACGATTTCCTTCATGACTACCATTGTGGTAGTTAGCAGAGCGGAGAGCCCCACAAAATCAGGTTTCTCTTTTTCGATAAACTCTACAATCTTCTCTGTGGGCACATCTATGCCAAGATCCTCCACATCATAACCAGCTCCTTTGAGCAATATAGCAACGATATTCTTTCCAATATCATGGATATCTCCTTTTACCGTGGCTATGACGAACTTTCCTTTTGTTTCAACATTGGCGGCTTCCAGAAGTGGCTTTAAAAGATCCATGGCTAAACCTACTGCTTCGGCAGAGGCTAACATATCGGGGATAAAATATTCCTTTGCATTGTATTTTTCCCCCACAACCTGCATTCCTGCAGTCAAGCCCTGCATGATTATTGCTTCAGGGGTGAGTTTATTATCTAATGCTTGTTGTGTTAACTCAAGTACCCCTGGGGTACCAATCATGTCGTCTTCTATGCCTTCATCGTCTTTTGTCCTTCTTCCCTGGATGACGTTTTCTTTTAGCAGAGCTATTATATCTTCAGTCATTGGTCCTTCCTTTCTTCATATATGTTTAACCTGGGTAATATGCCAGGAATTTCCTTGAATATCCGGCTGGTAGTAGCCTGGTCTATGTGTTCTACGGGATTTGCCAGCAGTTGATTCATTCTTTCGTGAGCCAGTGCCAGAGCATTATCTGTTTCCCCTTCTCCTTCGAATGGATAAGGCATTGAGAGTTTTCCCCCGCGCATCATGGAGCGAATGTATCGGATGTATAATTTCTGTGGCGTGTCCAGTACCTCTTGTATTTGTTTTATTGTGGTATCAAGCTCTTCCTGATTGATCCGCGGTGGCTTAAGAAAGAATTTAATCATCTGGAAGTGAGCGTCGTCCAGAACAGCCTGAAGCAAGCAAAAAGTAGAATTTCCATCGAAGAGGCCATAGGCACAGTGCAAGTACTGTGGCCCGCTCAAAGCGACTAGGATATCTGAGAATAATCTTTCTATGGATGATTGTGTTCCTGGTGTTTTTGTATCGCAGACGCCTGATGTGGAATAGCATGGTAGCTTATAAAATCGTGCCATTTGAACGCAGTCGATGTTGTATTGGCTGGTTTCAGGAGCACCGTATGAGTCATTGAGAGTATCGAGGCGGGCTCTTACAGGCACACTTCCATAGATTACTGGTGTGCCTTTGTTTACCAATTGACTTAGTGTTATTCCTGCTAGAACCTCAGCATTGATTTGGGCTATAATGCCATCTTCTTTGACGGGAGCGGTACTTCCAGCCTGGGGTGCGGAGGAGACGACTACAGGTAAACCTCTGTGACACAGCTGTATGGGGCAAAATGATTGATTTTGCCATGGAGAACTATCAAAAAATGCTTTCACCATCTGTAGATCAAAAGCTCGTTTCTAAGCTTTTACCAATAACTTCTAAGATAGAAGGAGAAGACTTTTTCAATTATTTTAAAAGATTAAAAGATAGCGCAAAAAAAGGATCTGTCTATAAAGGATATGAAGAGTTTGTAAAACATCTTGATTATGTTGTTCAATTGCTGTCTTCTGATCAGAAGAAAAAGATTGAATCGGCAGTAATAGAATTACTCCCTGCTTTTAAAATTCAAAAAGCTATTTATCTGGAGAGTTTGGCAAAATGGCTTGTATGGAATAAGTGGTATAAAAAAGCCATCAAAGTATATCAGGAGCTTATTGATTTTAAACCTGGAAATGAAGAGGCCTATTTTGATTGCGCTCAGGTTGAATGTATCCTTGGACTATGTGATATAGAAGGAAAGACATATCAAAATCTCCTTAATATTGATCCTCTCCATAGTCTTGCAAGGAAAGCCTTAGAAAGGCAAAATATAAGAAGTAATCCTTCTGTTGATCTGATGCATTGGTATTGGAAAGAAGAGGGAAGGGATGACCTTGCCCAGATAACTCGAAATCGAACTGACCTGGCTTTAGACATTCCTATTTTCTGCCGATATCATCTAAGAATAGTCGGACATAGATGGCTTGAGGACCCTCAGTCTAAAAGCGGTTCATTTGCAGCCAACGGCCACACCCTTGGATTTAATGGTATTTTATCGCCGCACATAAAATTAGAGACCGGTTGGACTAATAAAAACTATACCGATGAGGAATTTAGAACCAGAGATACCGGTTATGCCTATGTTTGGTTTAATCTCAGGGACCATGCTCTTTTGGGACTTGGATACGATAAAACTAACGAACTTTATAATTATTTTGGTATAAAACAGGGGATACAGGCTGATTCATGGTGGATTTCGGGAGCATTGAATATAACCCGACAATTAGAAATTGAACTCAAAACAAAATATTTAGATTATAAAGACCACAATGAAGGGAATCGTTATTTTGTTTCAGCAAGTTACCAGTTTACAGACCACCCCAGAATTTTTAAGATTACCCTATCCGGAAAATACCTTGATACAGAAAGAACCAGTCTATTTAAGTATGAAGGAGACACCCTTATTGATATAATACATCCTTATTGGGCACCGGAAAGTCATAAAGCCGGCAACATAATCTTTGAATGGTATCACGATATATCAAAATTTTTGTTTTGTGGGAGTGAACTTCATTTTTATGATCTCCGGCTGGGTTACGGAAACGAGACAGAAAATAACCATTCGGTTCAGTTTGAAGGAGAATGGCATTATGAATTTTATAATCATTGGATTTACAGCATAAAGGGTTTGCTTCATCGTTCAAGGGATTGGGACTCTGAGGCTGTCTGGGCTATGCTAAAATACCAATTTTAGATACTATAGAGATATTAATGGACTATAAGCAATTTAAATTAATTTTGATTATATACCTTCCCGTTCTGGGGATTATTCTTGCCCTCCTTTATATTATGGCTAGGACATTCCTGTTTATTATTTTCGATTACCCCTGGTACGAAAAAACACTGGCCTTTTTTCTTCTTCTTGCTGAAGCCTTCATCACGATGCATGGTATTGGCTATTTTTTAGAAATTTTTTATGTTATAAACCATCGTAAATCATTAATATTCTCTGAAGATAGTCCACCGTCCATTAAATCTTATCCCCCTGTTGCCGTTATTGTATCCTCCTTTAGAGAACCCCTTGAAGTGGTTAAAAATACCCTTATCAGTTTTTACAATCTTACATACCCCAATAAACATATCTATTTTCTGGATGACACCAGGTATGACCTTCCTGGTGACGATCCTAAAGAGATGCAGGTTTACAAGGAGGAGATTAACCAGCTTTGCCAGCATATTGGTGTAAACCTTTTCAGACGGAAATGGCGAGGCGCTAAAGCAGGCATGATAAACGATTTTTTAGATTTTATTGAAGGAGAGTCCAGGGAAGGTTTTGAATTCTATAATTATGCTGAAGCCGAAAGGAAAGAAAAGGAAAAATATATTGTGGTATTTGATGCCGACCAGAACCCTTTTCCTAAATTTTTAGAACCATTGGTATCGAGAATGGAAGCAAATCCAAAACTCGCGTTCATACAGACCCCACAATATTATACAAATTTTGAATCAAATCGAATAGCCCGTGCCGCTGGTCTTCAACAGGCCATCTTTTATGAATATATTTGTGAAGGGAAAAGCATTAAAGACGCAATGTTTTGCTGCGGTACCAATGTCATCTTTAGCCGGGAAGCACTTTCGAATGTGGGTGGTTTTGATGAAGCATCTGTAACAGAAGATTTTGCAACATCTCTAAAATTTCACCTAAAGGGCTGGAGATCTGCTTATTTTAATGAGGCGCTTGCCTTTGGTATGGGGCCGGAAGATCTGGGGGGGTATTTTAAACAGCAATTCAGATGGGCAATTGGTACAGTTGGTTTACTTAGACAGATTGTTAAGCATTTTTTAAAAAATCCAAAAAGCTTAAGCTTTACCCAGTGGTGGGAATATTTTTTATCCAGCACCCATTACTTTATTGGCCTTGTTTTCTTTATCCTTGTAATTTGCCCAATTATTTATCTTTTTCTTAATATACCCAGTTACTTTGCCAAGCCAGAAATTTATATTCTTTTCTATTTTCCCTACATCATTATGACACTATTTATCTTTTTTTGGACATTAAAGAATAGGAAGTATCATATTAAAGATGTTGTTACCGGTCAACTTTTGATGGTCATTACATTTCCCGTCTATATGAAGGCAGCAGTGTTAGCTTTACTTGGAGTCAAAGGTAGTTTTGTCATTACCCCAAAGGGAGGGAGTAATGAATTGCCACTCAGAAGCATTTGGATCCAGCTTGTTATGGCAACGATAGGTTTTTCAGCTATTGTTTGGGGCACAAATCGCCTGATATATGAATATGAGCCATTCTGGGCAATATTGACGAATATGTTCTGGTGCGTATATCATCTTCTAATATTATTGTCCATATTTTATTTTAATAGCTCTGAATAAAGGCCGGGGGCTATGAAATATCAAGTCTTATGGATTTTAAATATCATATTTTGGGTTGTATTATCTTTTTCATGTACAAAAGAAATATCTCAGGATAAAATTAAAGCTCCGCCTTTATGGGGTTTAGCCCTTGATGGTTATCCCATTACCGAAGAAAAGCTTAAAGGGGTTGAGAGTGAAATCGGGTTATCTTCAGATATAGTGATCTTTTTTCTCCAATGGCCATCGATAAGGGATCTGCATACGGTAAATTTTCCGCGAGAGAGTCTGGAAAATATCTGGAATAGAGGAGCTATTCCTTGTTTGACCTGGGAACCTATGTATTATAATAATGATCGTGAAATAATGGTTCCTTATGAACACATTCTTAACGGGAGTTATGATTCCTATATTGTTGGCTTTGCAGAAAATGCCCGTTTGTGGGGAAAACCCTTCATGATAAGATTTGCTCATGAAATGAATATTGAGCGTTATCACTGGGGTACAGATAAGTCAGGATATGGTATGCAGAGTCCGGGAATTTATAAAAAAATATTTCAGTATTTGGTTATGATGTTTCGAAAGGCAGGCGCGGAAAATGTCTTGTGGGTATTTTGTCCCAACGCAGAATCGATACCTGATCCGGCTTATAATTCCAACGCTTTTTGGAACCAACCAAAGAACTATTATCCAGGAGAGAATTATGTAGATATTCTGGGTATGGATGGTTATAATTGGGGAACAAGCCAGAAAAAGGAAATACATGGCTGGGATAGCAAATGGAAACCTTTTGATGAAATATTCAGGGAAATTTATAAAGAATTGGTGAATATTGCGCCTGATAAACCAATTTTTGTTTTTGAAACATCAAGTGCAGACGAAGGGGGTAATAAAACCAACTGGATAAAAGATGCTTTTAAAACCGTAAAAAAATGGAGGTTAAAGGGTATTATTTGGTTTCAAGTCAAAAAGGAGGTAGACTGGCGTATAAATAGTGGAGGAAATACTTGCTATATCGATATAATAAGAAATGGAACATCCTTTTCCCATTACTGGATTAGGGAGTTGATAAAATGACAAAAGAAGAATTACTGAAATTAGTTAAAGAAGGAATCAAAACCGAAGAAAGTGCTGTTACTATTTATATGAATCACCTATCGGCGATTATCTTAAGAAGTGGTCTTCCTGATGAAGAAATTTTAAAAATAAAAAAATCTATAACATTCCTTATTGAAGCCAATAAACAGCATAAAAAAATTCTAGAGTCTTTGGTGGATCGTATTCAAAAGGAATCTGCAAGTGTTTACTAAAGAGATATTTAAAGACTATTTTGAGCAGATTATAGAGATTGAAAAGAATATGGCAGAATTATACACTAACCTGTATAATCAGGTCAAGCATCCTGAATACAAAGGGATTTTCAGTCGACTGGCAATAGAGGAAAGACAACATGAAAGTTTAATTAATAATATTATGGACTCATTTGGTAAATAGTGGGGTATATTTTCTTGGACTTTTCAATCTTTTATTCAATCCCTCTATACCACTTTATTTAACGGGTATTCCACAATCCCTTCCGCTCCCCTTTTTTTAAAGAGAGGGATTAGATCCCTGACAATATTCTTTGCGGCAATGGTCTCTACAGAAACATAATGTTTCCCGTAAAGATCGGAAATAGTTGGTGAGGTAATGGATGGAAGCAGTTCCATAATGTTTTCTAATTTGTCTTTGGGCACATTCATTTTAAGTCCGACCATACTTTCTGCGTATAATGCGCCTGAAACCAGCAAGGAAATTTGTTCGATTTTTTCTTTTTTCCAGGAATCAGACCACGCCTCTTTGTTTGCAATAAGTTGGGGATTTGTTGTCAGTAATTCATCAATTATTTTTAAATTATTAGCCTTTATTGTGCTTCCTGTTTCCGTAACTTCTACTATGGCATCAACCAGACCCTCTGCCACTTTTGCCTCTGTGGCTCCCCATGAAAATTCTATTTGGACATTAATATTTCTATCCTTAAAATAGTTTTTTGTAAAGTTGACAAGTTCTGTTGATATTTTTTTGCCCTCTAAGTCTTCAATTTTCTTTATCGGAGAATTTTCTTTAACCACTAAAACCCATTTTGCCTGTTTTAAACTGCTTTTAGAATAAATTAGGTCCTGAACTACAGTAACATCAGAGTTGTATTCCATAATCCAGTCATGCCCTGTTATTCCCAGATCAATTAAACCGCCTTCCACATGTCTTGACATCTCCTGGGCACGAAGCAGGGTACAGGAGACCTCTTTGTCATCTATATCTGGAAAATAACTTCTTTGCCCCACTGTTATTCTCCAGCCGGCCTTTTGAAACAAATCGATTGTCGCCTTTTCCAAACTTCCCTTTGGTATTCCTAACTTCAATATTTGATTCAAATCCAACCTTTTAATCAGTCTTCATGTTGTTACTGATTTTTTTTAGAATATGTTTTAATGTCCTCATTTCATCTTTTGTCAGGCTTTGTAAAATTTCCGAGGCCTTTTTCTTATAAATTGGTAAAATCTTTTTATGGACGAAAAATCCCTTTGGAGTCAATTTTGCTCTAATAACTCTCCTGTCTTTTAAATCTCTTTCCCTGAAGACCATTCCCTCTCTTTCTAAACGATCAACTATTCCGGTTATATTTCCACCGGTAACTAAAAGCCTTCCGGCAATTTCACTCAGGGTTAAACCATCTTTTCGATTGAGACATGCTATAATCTCAAGTTGAGGTATGGTAAGGGCTTCTTTTT
Organism: Thermodesulfobacteriota bacterium; assembly: GCA_034189305.1. Classification (GTDB taxonomy): domain Bacteria; phylum Desulfobacterota; class WTBG01; order JAXHUS01; family JAXHUS01; genus JAXHUS01. The sequence goes on from JAXHUS010000417.1 coordinate 8,228, forward strand.
TTAATTCTTCCATAATACTCTGGTAAATAAGGTTAAAGGTAAAAGCCAG
>JAXHUS010000418.1:0-3804 GCA_034189305.1 Thermodesulfobacteriota bacterium
TATTGACGTTAATATACCTTTTAAATTTCAATCCTTGTTTTAATGGATTAGCCTCCTTAATCCCATTTTCTTGATTTTCCTAATAAAAATAGTATATTCGAAAAATTTTGATGATGAGTTATTAGGCAAATTTTTCTTATTTTTGGCTTCTTTTCAGTCAAAATTCACCTCTCAGAGAAAGGTTAATAAACTATAATTCTGTTAAAAAAATCCAGTTTTTTTAAATAATTTTATAGTATAGTCATTTTCATTATTATTTATATATAAGGCGCTTTAAACTTTATATCACTTAACTTGAGAGTACTATTTAAACTTATCTTTCAAAACCTCTTCAAATGTTTTTACAAAATCCCCACCCCCTGAAGACTGGTTAAATTCCTTCAACCACTTTCTGACATAAGTTTTGTTAAAATCCGGATGTTTAATTATTATAGACTTTATATCTTCAAGGTCTCTTGGTCTGCCGGCAAATACCTTATGAATAATAACATCTTCAACTGATGCAAAAAATATGGTTTCAGTTTGTAATAGATTGACTTTGTTCTTTGTATAGCCTGTCTTTCTTAGGGGGTAAATGAAAAGATAAAATCAACCCTTATTCCAGTAATTTTCAGGAATAACCTTTAGCCTTGCTTTTTTCACTGCTGTCATTACATCTTCTAATCTCTCGATATTTACCCCTAAAGTTATATCTATATCTTTTGTCATTCTTGGTGTTCCATACAAAAGTACCGCCTGTCCCCCGATTATCATATATGGGAGGTTCTCTGTTTTTAATATACTGGCGATTCTTATAAGAAGTTCTTCAAACACTGTTCAATATCCTGGCAATTCTAATATCCACCTCAATCTCCTCTAAAGGATCTTCTAAAGGTAATACTTTTAGGGAAAGACCTTCCTTCCACATTGCCTCAAATAATTTCAATGCCTCCTGATAGGTTATCTTTTCAGAACTAATTTCCTCTTTTTCAAATTTATTTAATAAATCCGCATCTTTTATCATATACTCCCTGCTATTTTAGTTCCCCTATAGAAACTTTCGCAATATCTACAAACTGTCTGTATTCCTTTCTATTGAGCCTGTGAAATAATAGTTAAGGAGTTACAGAATTAAGAGTTTGGGAGTTATTGACTATTTTTAGCAATTCCAACTCTCTAAATCCTCAACTCTCCAACTAATTGACTCTTTTTATCGTCTTACCCCCATTGACACCGACTTCCCTATCCCAGTAATCGGGGATTTCAAAATTTATGGAGAAAGTGCCGAGAAAACCGAGTGTGTGGGTGGATTTTAGGGAAGTTTGTACTTCTCTAATCTTAATAATTTTAGCTTCAATAGGTACAGGAACCGTGTAGCCTGACCCTTTCGACAGAAAAATAGAATTATCTATTATAATTTTCTCCAAAAGTTTTACTTTTTTTATCCAGCTCATAAGTTGCTGGATTTCTGGTAATTGGACTCATTGAGAGCAAGCCAGGGGGTCAGAAATTTATACTCTCTCAACCCAAGTTCATGAAAAAATAAAGAAAAAGCCATAAAATTTGCCCCTTTCAAAAACGAAATCCTTTTATATCAAGGGGTTAAGTAATTAGTCTTCACTAAATTGGTTTGTAGTGACAAAATATTATAAAATCAGTTGACATGGAAAAAGTTTCCTGCTATATTTCCAACATTATGTTTATCCGTAAAGTAATTCATATTAACAAAGAAATATATGATGCCTTGAATATGCCCTTATCAATTGGGGAAAATAGTGAATTAATTTTATGAAAAAATCAAATCTGTAGTGACAAAACTCGACATCTGTGACTTATAACTCCTTGATTTTAAATGATTTAGTTTTTTGAGTCATGAACTTGGGTTAAAAGGGAAAAAAGAAATTTGTTATATTTTGAAAAGTCCTACACGTTCCTTTGAAAAATGGCTTGAACTTGGATTGCCAGTTAAAAAACTTTGTGGTTCATGGTATGGACACACAGATGAAATTTATGATTTTCTCAAAAAGAAAATAAAAGAATAGCCTTTCATCTTTTCTTTTAAAAACCTGGCAAGTATAAACATTATACATTCTATATATCCAAAATATACATTCTGCGTTTTTCATAAAGTTCAGGGTTTATAATTGTTATATGAAAAAGAAAAAAGCAGGAAGACCGACCGATTATAAACCTGAATACGGGAAGGCTTTTTTAGCAGTCTTAGCCACCATGAACTTTTGCTATACATATTCTTTGTCATGGCAGGGGATCGAAAAGGATTATCCTATTACAGTTTTGATAAAATCTGTATCCTTCTTGGAATCTGTGTTGATGAGTATATTGCCGCAAGGGACATGCTTATTAAAAAAGGTCTAATCGCTTTTGATGGGAGACTATTTCAGGTATTATCCCTTCCGGAAAAGCCGATAATTCCTCCCGTCAATCTTCTCAAAACCCGGGAGGAAATGGAAGAATATGACCCTGCAGCAATACACCAACTCATTGCCAGGAGATTTGGGGGAAAACATGGAACAAGAGAAGATACTTTATCTACGGGACGTAATGAATCTCAGTTTTCGTCAGATTGAGGGGTTAACAGGAATTTCCCGTAAAAAGGCTTCAAAAATATACCAGGGATATTCAAAGGATAGGAAAAAACGCATCTGTATTTTAGATAAATGCCGTTTTCTTATTGGAAGTTGGTTCAAAGAATATCCATCTTTAAAAGCAATTCAGGTGTATATGTGGTTACAGGAAAGGGGAGTAGAAGTAAGCTATCCCAGTGTAGTTCAGTATACAAAAACCTTACGTAAGAAGAGGGAGAAGGTCTATCATCCCCTTAATTTTTTGCCTGGGGAAGAGGGGCAGATAGATTGGTTTTTATAAATCATCCACATCTGGGAAAACTCTATGGTTTTCTATCTGTCCTGAGTTACTCTCGTTATCTTTTTGCTCATATATTTCCCAGGTAATCATTCGAGTTTTTTATACAAGGACATACAATAGCCTTTTCAGCTATGAATGGAACTGCTCACACCCTGGTCTATGATAATATAAAATCCGTTGTATTAAAAAGGAGACCGGAGATTCAGTATAATCCCCATTTTTTAGAATTTTGTCGTCATTATGGATTTAAGATACGTCTTTGTAATCCTGGAGCTGGAAATGAAAAGGGCCGGGTGGAAAGGGTAATCCGTACTATGAAAGAGACCTTCTTTAATATTATAGGAAATTATTCCTGTTTAAAGGCAATTAATCAAGGGCTACATGAATGGGTAAGGAATAAAAATCATACTATCCACAGGGCTACCCAAAGAAGACCTGTAGATTTACTGCAGGAAGAGAGATTAAAACCACTGCCGGAGATACCGTGGAGGAATGCCACTATTCATCCACCAGTAAAAACCACAAAGACAGGTATGATAATCTTTGATACAAATACCTATTCTGTCCCGGATTATCTTGTAGGAAAGTCCTTGTCTATTCACTCTACCACCACCACTGTCAAGATATATGATGGCAATAAAGAGGTGGCATCTCACCCAAGGTCATTGGAAAGACATAAACATATTATAAATCCCCTTCACCGCAGTTTCTCCCGGCTCTCTACAAAGGCAAAAATGCAGCGTAACTATGAAGTTATAAAAGGATTACATCCCCAAATAGCCAATTTCCTTCTTATGAATCAAACCTTAGATGAAGATCCTCAAAAAACAGCTTATGAGATATTTAAAACCCTGAGAACTCACAGCAGGGGTATGGTTATAAGCATAGTATCGGAATGTCTAAAAATAAAAAATCCAAGACTAAAGGTATTCCTCTCTT
>JAXHUS010000419.1:0-8577 GCA_034189305.1 Thermodesulfobacteriota bacterium
TTGCAAAATACAAAATTATAGAGTATTTTGCAATTTAGATTTTATATTTTTCATTTAAGTTTAACCGCCCTAAAAGAATGTTATTAACTAAATAAATCTACATCTTCATTAATAGCTCATGGAATAACCGCCTTCATAAACCGGACCCCCCGGAGGAGGCGCTTCGATAATAGCTCTGACTTTGCTTATTTCACGGGTACCTGTGGGGTCCCAGCCAGTGGATTCAACATAATAAAAGATTTGATCCGCAACTAACGCTCCTTTATAATTTTTTACCACAAATTTGCATAGTTCACTGCTTCCAAGATTTGTGCATAATGTCGCCCCATTATTTTGAGACGTACTGGAATTTACATTTCTTCTGGCCCACTCTATTCCAGCATCGGCAGAATAAAAACCAGACCGGTAAATCCTATCATTTGCGGCAATCTTTACTTCGGTATTTGTGGTAAGAAGCGCCGATGCTCCAACCAAAGCGAGGATTGTCATGATTACAAGGGCAATTGCAAGCACCATTCCTTTTTCATCTATGAATCCCCCCGCCCCCCCTTTATTAAAGGAGTGACTATTTTTAATAAAGAGATGCTTTTTCACTTAAAAATACCTTTCTAAAAGACAAAATAACTATCCCACTGCCTATAAAATTCTAAATATGTTTCGGTCATTTGGATTTTGATATTTGATATTGTCTAGAATTTCGGGTTTAGAGCTTAGTATTTTCATACTTCTTTGTGTCCTTAAAGGGCTTGAGGGTTTCATTTTGTCACCCTGTTAGGAATTCTTTATTCGATTCTTGTTTATTTATTTTGGAATTCATTTTTTAGCTTTCATCTCCGACATTAATTCTTAGGGTAAATACATATTTCTTACCTGAACCTCGGATGAAAATAATCTTCTTCTGAATCCATCCGTTCCGGCTGCAGGATGGCGGCTGCCGTCCTCCACTGCATCCTTAAAAAAAGTCCGGTTTCTCCTGTCCTCTCTTCTGGTCCTGGCAAGAACATTAATCCTTATGGCCCTTATTTCGTCTTCGCTTCCCGCAGGGTCATTTGTCCAGGTGTTAATAAGATCATCTGCATCAGTATCAAGCCCGTATGCAAATTGCATATCTTCAATGTTGTCCGCCAGAGGGTCGCTTGAAAATCCCCCTGTGGTTGGCGTGGCTATCCTGAGTTCATTGCTTGTATTTACATAGTATATCCTGGAGACGGCACTTCCAATATAGATAGGCTCCGGGAATAATTCATCAATACCACTGGGATAGTTCTGGGCTGACTGACCCGGGGCAAAATTTATCTTCACCATTGTTTCTCCGGCAGGACAGCTCCCACCGGTTGTCCCTAATTGAGTTACCTCAATAAAACCTATACCGCCGCAGCCAATAAGGCATAAAAGCTGACCGTCATCATAAGGAAAAGGGTCTTCATCTACTCCATTAATTAAAAGATTATCGGGACAGCAAAAGGAAAAATTATTGGCTGTAAAGGAAGCCCCTGGTGGAATAACGAGATAGTCCGGGGTGTTATCGTCCTGATACACAATCCAGATGGCATCGGTACCTGTTTTTACATCATCGGCAATATCAACTGTATCCTGGGCAAATGGATCTGTAATGGTGCTGGATGCCGTGTTATTAAAACCATGAACCGCCCAGTTTTTAGGGATGCCTAATCCGCCGTCAACCCTGGAATTATAACGTGCTATCCTTGCATCCCTTGATATAATAAGTAAAGCTATCCTGCCGTTTTGCTGCATTTCCGATACCTGGGACTGTATCATATAAGCCCTGTACTGGGAGATAAAGATTTCATAAACTGCGGTCAGAACAATACCTCCGATAACAATTGTAACAAGTAGTTCTACCAGGGTAAATCCATTAACATTTAATCTGAATCTCATATGCTACCTTCTTGCAATGGTGGTGGATAGCGTAACCTTATGTCTGCTATTATCCCAGCTTACTTCAATGTTTACGGTTTTCATATTGTTAGTGGGCTGGTTATCCACCACCGTCCAGGTTTTTGTAAACAATCCTTCCGTTTCTGTATGTGGTGAACTGGCTGCATCGAGATCTGTCGCATTAAGATAGTCCAATGATTTAAGCTCTTCCAACTTATCCTGAACAATGGCCGATGCTTCGGAAAAACGAAAAGCATAGCTATTACTCCTTATTGCTATTATCTGCATCTGTGCCATCCCTAAAAGGCCGATACTTAAAATGGTAAGGGCGATCAATACCTCCAGTAATGTAAAACCTTTACTCCCCTTTAATATCTTATTCATCTTAATCCCACCTCGAAGTTGATGAATTCCAGTGACGAGTTCTTACTCTTCCTGTATTTGCCACTGTTATAGCCAGGGTTCTCTGGTTGCCGGGGTATAAATTTTGATCGATCTGCAGATAGATAGCCCCGTTTTTAGCAGAGGCATTGGGTTGAAACTCCGCCGAATTATTTGGATTGGGAAAGAATCCCACCCCGTCACCTGGGGGAGCAGTGCCGTCATTATTAGTATCCTGGGTTGCATATGTCCCGAAGATAATACCACGGGGAAGGGGTACGTCATCCTGTTCGGTAACATCAGGGGTTCCTTCCCTCACAAGATCATATCTATTATTTGCAGTATCAAAGTCAATCCTATAATCTGCAGCATTGCTTATTGACTTTATACGGGCAAGCTGACAGTCGGAAACCACCATATTAACAGCGCCATTCAGTCGATAATAGGATATACGGGATAAAAGATTGGGGTAAGCAAGCACAGTCAGTACCAGTATAACGGAAACTACAACCAGCAGTTCAATAAGAGTCAACCCTTTTTCGGTACATTTGACCCCCCCCCTTTTTTGCCCAATTTCTGCATCAGACTTACATTTCAAGCCTCGAAATACTGACTGTATACCCGGGGTTGATCTTTTCGACTTCCGTAGAATAAAAAAACATGTGGCATTTTTCACAGGTTTCTTTTCATCTCTCATTTTTTAAATATTCAATTAGTGTGGACATTGAATTTTAATTTTTATATCCCAATATATTACCTTGTAATACAATTAATTTATTTTGTCAATAAAATTTTTCCTGAACCGGAAACTATTTATCCCCTAATGTCCATTTTTGAATATTTAACAAAATAACAAATTCAAAATAAATTTCAAATTTTTTTAACTTATTATAAAATAATTTAAAAAAGCAAGTATAAGGTAAAATTAACCAATAATCAGCCATGGTAAGATGGTAAAGTAGTCTATTAAAGAGGATCAAATATTCTCAGATGATGGATTTTATTAAGGATATTAAAAATAAAAAAAAGGTTCTGCGAAATAAAATTATTGTTTTAAGGGACAGTCTCTCTTTAGAAGATAGAGAAGAAAAAAGCAAAATCATAAAAAGGCATCTTTTTAAACTTCCCGAATTTGCAAAGGCAAAAATAATCCTCTTCTTTGTCTCTTTTCGCAGCGAAGTTTTGACTGAAAATATGATTAAAGAATCTTTGATTCAAGGTAAAATTATAGGTGTTCCCAGGACTGACATTAAAAATAAAAAGATTGTCTTTTTACGGATTAACAATTTTGATATTGATTTGCAAAAGGGAGTTTATGGGATACCCGAACCTAAAAAAAATATATCTAATATAATCAGGCAGGAATATGTGGGGCTAATTATTGTACCGGGAAGTGTTTTTGATGAAAAAGGAAACAGAGTGGGATATGGAGGCGGCTTTTATGACAGATACCTGTCTTTTCTTGATAAGAAAGTTCCAAAGGTCGCCCTTGCCTTTGATCTTCAGATCGTAACCAGTGTTCCGGTTTTAACTGCTTGGGACAGGCCTGTGGACATAATAATCACGGAAAAAAGAATCATAAGAAGAAATAAGGATTAAGCCGCGTAATTCAGGATTTTACAAACTCCACCTTAAAAATTAAACTCAACTTCTACTTTCCGGGGCTGACTCTTCTTCTTTCAATATGTCCAATATCTGCAACGGCTTATCAACTATAAACCTGGCCCCATTATCTTCCAGCTCTTTTTTATCACGAAAACCCCAAAGAACACCTACAGGAAGCATATCTGCAGCGATTGCCGTTTTCAAATCAACGGCGGTATCTCCTATATAAATGAAATCGGAAGGGGGGATGTTTAGTTGATTAGCTATTTTAAAAGCCCCTGTCGGGTCTGGCTTTTGGGGAACTGCATCGCTCAGTCCCAGAACAACTTCAAACTTCCATTTCGAAAGGAATTCTGCCACACACTTTTCTGTAAATTCTTGTGATTTGTTGGATAAAATGGCCATTTGCAATCTTTGCTCAGTAAATGCATCCAGCATTTCAGGAATCCCATCATAAAGTGCGGTTTTTACATTATAATTCTGTCTGTAATCTTCGATGAATTCTTTATGGCAGGTCTTGATAACAATATCATTCCTTTTATCAGCAGGTAGTGACCTGCTGATAAGCATAACAGAACCCTCACCTAAAAATGATCGATATACTTCCAGATTATGAGTGGGAAAACCTTTCCTGGATAAAATTCTATTTACAGCGCTCCCTAAATCATCTGATGAATCTATAAGGGTTCCATCAAGGTCAAAAAGTATTGCTTTATAAGGCATAAAAATTCCTTTTAAATAATATTTTTAATCCGTAACTACCGGCTCTCTCATAATCATGTCAATTGCTTCAAAAGCATTTTTTGCAATGGCAGGGTAAACTTCTGTTAATGCGGCAATCTGTCTAAGATTGTCGGCGGTCCTGGATACAAGCATTGCAAGGTCGCCTTCTGCAATCCAGGCAATATTCAAAACCTTCTGCCACGGTTCTCCTCTGGCCCAGGCATAAATTGTGGCTGCAGGCCACAATTCGATTTGCCTTACTTCAAATTTTCGTACTTTCTTAATTTCTACAAGGGGAACAAGGGCTTTTCTCATAATTTCATACGCATTTAATAACTGTTCCGGGACTTTTGATTCATCAAACATTGTTTCTCGTTCACGGTCGTTGACAAAGGGGGCTATCAGGGCAGCCAGTAAAGCAGGGGCTGCGTCGGAGAAAATACCCTTACGAATGCATTCGGCAATCATCAGGGGCTGGTCAAGTCTGAGCTGCGATGTCCAGATACCATCATGGGCCAGTTTATTATCATCTGTTACAAATCCTTGCTCTTTAAGAAAATCCAGGTGTTTTGTAAAATCATACCATAATCGCATACGAACGGCATTTGTAGCATCCCATATAAGAGTAAAATCATTGAGTGCATTTTTTAATCTCCACCTGTTTTTTCCATGACAATCCCTGAAATTGGGACATTTGTTGCAGGCTAAACCCTTGATTTCCTTTTCAAGAAAAAGTGTCCGGTTTTTAAGTGGCATGAGTTCTGAAGGTTCTTTTTCGTTTATAGATATATGGTCCAGGACCGGCGGCATATCGGCTTTAGCTGTTCGGGCTAACAATTTCCTTGTCTGGTATATATCATGCAAGGGTGGGAGGTCAATGACCCTATCAAGGATTTGTGAAATTTTTTGTGGTGAAAACCATCTCAAACTCAACTGGCTGTGCTTCCCGGAGAAATCTTGCTTAACCCGGCAGGCAAGCATACCGTGTTCTTTCCTTCTTACCTGGGGTTTAACAGCACAATACATCCTGTCACTGTGATCCAAAAATAGTCTACCTGGCAATAGGTTTTTAGTTTTGGATAGTCTTGATTCGAGCCATCTGTGGCTGTTATTTAAATCTCTGATTTCTTGAAACATTGCCGCCCGCCTTCTTATATTGTTAAGCACAAACTCAGGTCCGGAACATCTGGCTTCGGGCAGGAACGACATAAGGACTTTTCCTGTTTTATTGAGCTTTTTGTTCAGGCCGGGTTCCTGTTTAATAAGGTTCAAATATGTGGCAAAGCAATTTTGAAAAATATTTTTTATCTCTTCAGGATTATGAGATAAAAGAAGATTCATAACCATAGAAAAATCCACCTTAATCCGGCTCATTACATCTTCAGGCGGTGAGACACAAAGGTTTGAAATTAATCTGAGGTCCATAAATTTTCCGGGAACTACCACGGCAAAACCGACATTGTCCTTACCCCGTCTGCCGGCTCTGCCGGTCATTTGATGAAACTCCGTTGCGTTAAGGGGAATAAACCCAATGCCGTTGAAGCGATCTGAGTTTAAGAATACAATGCAGCGAGCTGGAAAATTGACGCCTGCCGCCACTGTTGACGTTGCAAAAACAGCATTAAGCAAGCCCTCTGTCATGAGATGTTCAATAATGAGTTTCCATGCAGGAAGCTGTCCACTGTGATGGGCTGCCACGGCGGCATTTCTGAGATGCCTCAGTTGTTTATGTTCTTTAATATGGGGGTAATGTTTGATGAGCTGATCGATCCTTTGGTTCAGTTTAATTTGTTCTCCATTATCTCCGGCTGACATATCAAAACAGAGTTCCATTGCCTCATCACAATCAGCCCTGGACTTCATAAAAAATATGGCTGGAAGCAAGTCGAATTTTTTTAAAATCCCCATAATCTCCCCAAATGGGGGAAGGCTTTTTGGAGGGGCGAAAAGTGGTGAATCGGGATTGTTTAAGTATGTCTGGATTTTCTTGTCAATACCCCTTGAATTTATCAGGGGAAGCAATTTGCCCGAAGGATGCAGAAAGATATAAAACAGGGGAACCGGACGTTCTGTCTCTTCAACCAGCATACATTCCTTTGACCGAACAGATTTAAGCCAATCTGCAATCTGACGAGCATTTTTTATGGTAGCCGAGAGAAGCAGAAGGTGAATCCTCACAGGCAGGTAGATCATTATCTCCTCCCATACAACGCCCCTGTCTTCGTCTCCCAGGAAATGTGCCTCATCCAGTATTACAAGATCCGCAGAAAGATCCGTACCTTCGTGCATAGCATCGTATAGCTGATTGCGCAGGATTTCTGTAGTTCCGGCAATGATAGGTGCATCGGCATTCTCCTTGCGGTCTCCCGTCAATATACCCACATTTTCAAAGCCGAATAACTCGCAGAACTCAAGGTACTTTGAATTGGTAAGCGCCTTTAATGGTGAACCATACCATGCCCTGCCACCTTTTTTGTATATTCGCCGGATTGCTTCCTGGGCGATCCATGTCTTTCCTGAGCCTGTGGGCGCCGAAACCAGACAATCCGTATAATTAATGAATTCAAGGGCCTTAAGCTGGAAGGAATCCGGCTCAAAAGGTTTTTCGGTGGGGATACCGATTCTACTAAATACCTTTTTTAATCGGGAGTCGATACCTGGCTTTATCCTTGGAATTTTTGTGCGACGGCTTTTTTTACCCTTATAAAAGAAAAATTTTTCTTTCAGACTTCTCCGAATCGACCTTTTGTCAACAGTTACCAATGCGAGATCCCCGACAGGCTATAGCATAAATCCAATTTTTAACTGTTAATTCCCTATCCTCATTATATGTCAATTTTAACTTATTGATCAATAGCTGTCCAATTTTATTCTAAAAAAATAACATAGCTTCCATATAAGGCTTGCACAAAAACCCGGGAATAACCATTCTCAATTATAAGAAAATTGTTCATTTAGAGTCAGGAGCAGGAACAAAGAGTTTGTAAAATAAATTATTCCGATCCTCCCACTGTCTTCTGTATTCTTTTTTCATGGCCTGTTGTGACCGTAGGTCATGTTGGTATTTAGAGGACAGCGATCGCATAGCGGCCTTTTTTTACATATAGTATTTCCAAGGTAGACGATAAGGGCGTGGTATTCATTATATAACCTGGCATTTTGCGGCAGATTATCTATAAATAGCTGCTGGATTTCTGAATAGCTCGCATTTTCTGAAATCAGATCATGACGCGAAAGTATCCTTCTGGTATAGGCATCCACAACAAAGATAGGTTTTTCAAGGGCATAAAGCATTATGCTATCCGCTGTTTCAGGTCCTATCCCATTTACATTAAGTAATTTCTCCCTCAAAGTCCCCATTCTTTCAGCAGTTAATCCTTCTATCTCTCCTCCGAAATTCTTGAAAATAAATTCGATTAAATTTTTTAAACGTTTTGCCTTAAGTTTATAGAATCCCGAAGATCTTATAGTTTCTGCCAGATAAGATACATCCACACGGTAAATTGCGGTTAGACTCAGTAAATTCTCTTCTTTTAGTCTTTTTATCGCCTTCTCCACATTTTTCCAGGATGTATTCTGGGTTAAAACCGCCCCTACTATTACCTCAAAAGGCGAATCTGCCGGCCACCAATTTCTGGGGCCAAAGGATTGATATAATTTATTGTATACTGCCATAAGCTCATCTTTTATTGGTCGCCTATTTTTTCTATATTTTCCCATACCCTGACTTCCGTTTCTATAAGATTAAACAAAAAAATTGCAATACAATCGTTTGTAAAATAATATATTCAAATTTCAAAATGTAAAATAACAAAATAATCCCCACTTCTGTCCCAAGTCCATCTGTCCCTCTACCTTTAGAGGTAGCTAATATACACAAACTTTACATACATATATACTGCGCTTCAGACCGTAATAAGGTGAAATCCAGTATTGACCAGGATTTTTGCAAAAATAAAATATTTTTTA
>JAXHUS010000042.1:0-3763 GCA_034189305.1 Thermodesulfobacteriota bacterium
CTCCTCTTTTTCCACTGAAGCATCTTGAGCTGAAGTCTCTTCGTTATCCGTCAAAATCCCCCTCTTTATTAAATCTTCTTTAACGTAATCCAGGCTCAATTCATGTAAGGACTCTTTAGTAGGGATACCCTGATTATTCCATCCCTTAAATTTATAATACTCATCCAATAGTTTCTCTTCAAGCTCGGGAAATCTCTTCTTCCAATGGTCCTGGGGAGGCTTTTCATCTTTTCTCCTCAAACCTTTTCTTATGTTAATGGCTCTAATTAAGGTACGGTTCCTCCTGGTTATTTCCAGGAGTTTGGTTTCATCCATATCCATCCCCGTCGCTGCTGAGATCATAGGCGGTATATTGTGTATATGATATGGAGGCTTACATATAAATGACGATACAGCGGCGCAGATCCCGGTGGCGTCATCAATGTAATGCATCGCCTCCTGCCAGTCTACGATTTCACAAACTGCTTCCGGAGGCGGGTAATAAGGAAATGAGTTTTTTCCACGCAACTCCCAGTTCACAAAATAATCTTTAAACCTATCATTGGGAACCTGATGCCAATCCTTTATAAATTCTTCTCTGTCCTCTCGCTTTATATGTGGGCCCTGGGGGAATTGACCTTCTATCTGGGTAATATTTATCTTCGCACCTGTACAATACATCAGGAAATAGATGGGATTTAACATACCCAGCTTGAGGGGTAGCTGCTCATGTTTCTTGATGTTGTTATGGGCATATTCTTCCGCTCCTTTACCGATCTGTTTGGCAGCCCAATGCGTTCCATTGGCCAGCACATCTCCAATGCCTTCTCGACGAACAATTCTGTCAAGCAGCCAGTAAAATCTCTCTTCCGCACCGGATGGCATTCCCGGCATGTCCTGGTCAGTCAAGATGCCGGCTTCATAAAGCTCAAGGGCGAAGGCCATAACTTGTGGGGCTGAAAATCCGTCCACGCCATAATCCGTGGCACGCTGTGCGATTCTAAAACCAAAATCCAGGTCGGACATGGCAGCCATTGTATATGTAAGTTTCGAGTAACATTTCATCATGTAGGTCGAAATCCCCGGAAGGGAAATGGTTCCACCGCATCTAACCTGGCAGTTATAGCAACCTATTAAACGCTTTACCGCTTTTTCCTGAGTCTCCTTCCATTGTTCCGCGGTCTCCTTCGTCCAGCAATCCTTTCTGCGATGGCGGGCATTTCCCCAGGCGAAATTAGTTGCGTGCCATTCCTCATCATGGATCGACATCTCCTGTATGCCAAGATAGCCTATAATGATCGGCATGCCATCCGGTAGTTTAATCGGATTATCCAATCGGTGTTCTATGAATTTCAATATTTCGTTGCAAATCTCCATAAATTCAGCCGGCCGGGCAATATTAATATCTTTTGTTCCACGAACAGCAATTGCCTTTAATCCTTTGCCTCCCATAACGGCACCCACCCCCAGTCGGCTGGCACTGGACTTACCCTGTTCTATGGAGGCAAAATATACTTTATTCTCACCGGCCAGTCCTATAGCAGCCACATGGGCCTTCGGCTCCCCCAGCTCCTGTCGAATAAGTTCCGCAGTTTCAGTACCGCCTTTACCACTCAAATGAGTGGCATCACGTATTTCTACTTTGTCATTGTTTATCCACAAATAAACAAGACTGGAAGACTTGCCGCGAATTATTATTTTATCGTAACCGGCATATTTTAATTCCGGCCCAAAAAATCCTCCCATCATTGAAAATGCCATTAACAAAGTCTGAGGAGAAATGGTAGCAACAATAGTGCGATTAGCATTAGGAGCGGGCGTGCCGCATAAAAGACCGGTGCCGAATATCAGCAGATTATCAGGAGAAAAGGGTTCAACTTCAGGAGGGCACCTATCCCATAATATCTTTGCGTTGGTACCCAGACCCCCCAGATAAAGTTCGGTGTCTTTTGGGTCAGTTTCTACCCTCTCAATGCTTCCTCTGGATAGATCTATCTCTAAATTAATCCCTGTCTCTGCGTATCTCATTTTTAGCCTCTCCCTTCCAAAGTACCTTTGCTTACTTGTAAATATATCTATGCTAAAATCATGCCAGAAATTAAGATATAAAAAACTAATGAAGCTTATATAGATAAAACCCTTTATTTAATTGTAAATTATAAACTGAATAATTTGAAAAAAGTGGCAAAAATACCACATTATATCCATAACTATTTAAAAGTAAAAAATAATTTGAAAAGAGGCATAGTATGCCCAAAGGGGGTGAGGGCACCCTATTTTATTTTCTTACAAACCATTCTGGTGATTTGTTCCAGTCAAAATGAAGAAGTGAACCGGTTCTTGCTACTGAATTTGACCCTTTTATTATTGCATAAACACATGTTCCAACCGGATTGGCATCCCCAATCAAAACAGTAATAGGTATGTTCCCTTTATTTGTCCAGATTGAAATCTCCATCTGGGGTTTATCCAGACCAAATTCAGAAAGCTCCCTGGGATTTTCCCTTATTTTCTCTATAAGAAAAGCAAATAAAAGGCTTTTCAGTAGATCTTCTATATTTTCTTTATTTCCCTTCTTTTTTTCGGGACCAAAAATTTGCCATTCCCCATTAGCTCTTTCACCAACAATAATTGTATTTCCTTTTTTAAACTTGAATTTATGTATATCCTTTAACTCTACATTATTTATGAGTTTTTCATCCGTTTCCGTTTTTTTTACAGACCTTTCAAATATAAAATAATATCCACAAATTATGCAAAAGATAAGAATTAAAGATAAATTTCTCCTTAAATCCGGGCTCAACTGTAAAATTTCCTTTGAATATAAATAAAAATACCTATTATAAGAAAAAGCACCGGCATAAATATAACAGTTACAAATAAAATGATCCTGCCCTGGAGATCAGATAGAAAAAAAGGTGAAAGTTTCGGCATCGCAGATTGTTTTTTTTCCCTGATTGAAATTAAAATACCTTCCTCGGTTAACCAGCTTATGGTGTTTAAAAATAGATCCCTATTTCCCAAAATCTCCCAATAAAAATTATTGGCAAAATCCGAGTCTCCATAAACAACAAAACGTCCTTCTTTTTTAATCCCTTTTTTATCTTTGGTATCTTTGGTATTGATAGTTAATTTCCCAGCCACTCCGACGGTTATCGGGCCCTTTGTATCTTTGTCAGGGTCAAAAGTAATTTTACTGCTCTCGACACTCTTTTTATCCAATTCTTTCCAGCTATCCTTACTTGTTTTAAGAAATTCCTCAAGTTCTGTTTCTATATTTTTTCCTTCTTCTTCTCCGGATTCTTTTGTACCGACAGATCTGGCAAGGGAGAAAACAAAAGTAACCCCTGCCCCTGCAAAGGCACGGGTTATTTCGTGTGTGGTAAAATCTGAAATTATCGGCGTTCTTTCTTCATAGCCAAATAGTTTGTTCTCTTTATCAATAATTATATCATCCTCTAAAATAACATTATATTGTTTCAAAAAGCTTGAAAAAGCAGGCGCAACATATGGATCCAGCATAAAAAGCACCCTTCCGCCCTTTTCTAAATATTTTTTTATGCTGTCAAATTCAAAGGGGAAGGGATCTTTTTCGGGCCCACTTATTACTAGGAGCGAAGAATCTTCAGGGACTTCATTTTTTCCCATAAGCAGAAGATCTTCTATGTCATAGTATTCGGTTTCAAGCTGTTCTTTAATATGAGAAATTCGAAATCGGCGGCTGATCCCTCCTGCCCTGTGTGAAGGGCATCTGTAAGCTGTACAATCTGTTCTTCTATGTAGT
>JAXHUS010000420.1:0-3643 GCA_034189305.1 Thermodesulfobacteriota bacterium
ACAATGTTTCTTTAGAAGGTGAACTAATAACACCCATTGCCATGGATAAAGAATTACGATTTGCTGTTCGTGAAGGCGGTAGAACTGTAGGTGCCGGAGTTGTAAGTGAAATTATTGAATAGTATTCCGAAATAGCTAAAGGTTATAAATGGATACTCAAAAAATCAGGATCAGGTTAAAGGCGTATGACTATAAGTTATTAGACAAGTCTGCAGGTGAAATTGTTGAAACAGCAAAGAGGACGGGGGCCAGGGTAATAGGACCTATACCTTTACCAACAGTTATAAATAAATATTGTGTTTTACGTTCTCCCCATGTTGATAAAAAATCTCGTGAGCAATTTGAAATTCGAACCCATAAAAGGTTGCTGGATATATTAGAACCGACTCAACAGACAATTGATGCTTTAATGAAATTAGATCTATCGGCCGGTGTCGATGTGGAAATAAAACTTTAATGAAAAAAGGAAGATGAGCTTAGGTTTAATCGGTAAAAAGATAGGAATGACCCAAGTTTTTGAAGATAACAGTGAGCTTGTTCCTGTAACTATAATACAAGCGGGGCCTTGTTTCGTTATCCAGATTAAAACAGAGGAAAAAGATGGGTATAATGCTTTACAACTGGGTTATGTTGCTGCTAAAAAAGTTAATAAACCTATTCAAGGACATTGTACTAAAAGTGATAGGGGAAACTTTCGTATATTTAAAGAGTTTGCAGTTGAGGACATAGAAAATTATACATTAGGTCAGGAGATTAACATAGGTATATTTTCTATAGGAGATAGAATAACAATAACAGGTAATTCAAAAGGAAAAGGCTTTGCAGGAGTAATGAAGAGGTGGGGATTTGGTGGAGGGCCTGCAAGCCATGGCTCTAAAACCCATAGAAGACCTGGGTCCATAGGTGCCAGTGCAACTCCTTCTCGAGTTTTAAAAGGTAAAAAGCTTCCTGGTCATAAAGGAAATGAAAAAAATACAATTAAAAAGTGTAAGATAGTAAACCTAATGTCAGAAGAAAATATAATAATGATTAAAGGGCAGGTTCCGGGAAGCAGGAATCAAGTTGTTTTAATTTATAAGTAAAAGATTATGCCGGTTATTGAAGTAAAAAATTTGGAAAACAGTACGGTAGAAGAGATAAACTTACAAAACAGTATTTTTGCTGTAGAAATTAAACCGCATCTTTTCCATGATTTCGTAAGAATGCAATTGTCAAATCGACATCGTGGCACTGCTTCAACAAAAAATCGTAAATTGGTCAGGGGTGGTGGAAAAAAGCCATGGAAGCAAAAAGGAACAGGAAGAGCAAGGGCTGGAACTATACGCTCCCCTTTATGGGTTGGTGGAGGAGTTGTATTCGGCCCCATGCCCAGAAAATATAAAATATCTCTGCCAAAAAAGGTTAAAAAAGCAGCATTAAAAGGTGCTTTGAGCTTAAAAGTAAAGGAAAATGAATTATATATTATTAAAGATTTTGTCTTAAAAGAGATTAAAACCAAAGAATTTATAAACATAATGATGCGTTTAAACCTTAAAAATGCACTTATTGTGGATGGGGATAATGAGAAATTACTGAAGTCTTCCCGGAATATATCAGAGTTTAAAGTGTTACACTGGAAGGGATTAAATGTATACGACATTTTGAAATACAAAAATTTAGTTGTAACGAAACATGCCGTTTCTGAAATAGAAAAGAGGCTTTCTTAAATGCAGAATATATACAATATTATTAAAAGGCCTTATATAACTGAGAAAAGCAATATTCAAAAAGAAGAAAACAATAAAATATCCTTTAAAGTATATAAAGATGCAAATAAGATAGAAATTAAAAAATCAATAGAGAGACTTTTTAAAGTAAAAATTTTAAAAGTTAATATAGTGAAGGTAAAGGGTAAGGTAAAAAGAGTTGGACGTAATGAAGGGAAAAGGCCGGATTGGAAAAAGGCTATTGTAACCTTAAGAGAAGGTGATCAAGTAGATTTTTTTGAAGGAATATAGGGCATTATGGGAGTTAAAATATACAAACCAACATCACCGGGAAGAAGATTTACTACTGGTTTAACCTTTGAGGAGATCACTACGGGTAAACCCCATAAAAAACTTCTTCGACCATTAAAAAAGACAGGTGGAAGAAATTGTTTCGGCCGAGTAACATGCAGACATCGTGGGGGAGGTCATAAAAGAAGGTATCGAGTGATTGATTTTAAGAGAAATAAGAAAGATATTCCCGCTAACGTTGCACAAATTGAATATGATCCTAATCGAACCGCAAACATTGCTTTGCTTCATTATAAAGATGGAGAAAAAAGGTATATCCTGTCCCCAATGAATTTAAAGTTGGGGGATGAAATCATGGCCGGTGAAAACTTAGAATTTAAAGTAGGTAATGCACTTCCATTAAAAAACATTCCCTTAGGATCTTACATTCATAATCTTGAAATAAAACCAGGCAAAGGGGGACAATTCATTCGTTCTGCCGGATCATATGGACAGATACTTGCAAAAGAAAATAAATATGCAAACATAAAACTTCCTTCAGGTGAGGTTAGACTGGTTCCTCTAACATGTTATGCTACAATTGGTCAATTAGGGAACCAAGATCAAATAAATATTTCTTTAGGAAAGGCGGGGAGAAAGAGATGGCTTGGGAGAAGACCTAAAGTAAGGGGTGTTGCTATGAATCCAGTCGATCATCCCATGGGTGGTGGTGAAGGTAAGTCTTCAGGAGGAAGACATCCATGTACCCCGTGGGGGGTCCCGACTAAAGGTTATAAAACTCGAAAAAAGAAGAAAATAAGTAATAAATTTATTTTAAAGTCAAAAGATAAGTAGAATAATTTAATATTATCTTTTTAGTAAAAGAGGGGAATAATATATGGCTCGCTCAATAAAAAAAGGACCATATATAGAAGAGAGCTTACAAAAAAAGGTGAACAGAGCGCTTGCTGAACAGGATAAAAGGGTTATAAAAACATGGTCAAGACGTTCTACAATAATTCCGGAAATGGTTGGCCTTACTTTCGCTGTTCATAATGGAAGGAAATTTATACCTGTTTTTGTAACGGAAAATATGGTTGGACATAAATTAGGCGAATTTGCTCCTACAAGGACTTTCTTTGCCCATTCCGGAGATAGGAAAAGTAAAGTAAAAGTTAAAAAGTAGGGAATGAAAAATGGGATTAAAAGCAAAAGTAAAATATTTAAGAATATCTCCAACTAAGGCACGATTAGTCGCTGATCTTGTTAGGGGTAAAAGAATAGACTCGGCATTAAATATTCTGATGGCTACACCAAAAAAGGCGGCAGGTATCATAGTAAAGGTAATTAAATCAGCAGTGGCGAATGCTTCCCAGAATAAAAGTATAGATGTGGATAACTTATATATAAAAAAAATTTTTGTTGACGGCGGACCGGTCCTGAAACGATTCAGACCCAGGGCTATGGGAAGGGCAACCCGTATTAGAAGAAGGACAAGTCATATTACTGTAATTTTAGAAGAGATGTAAAAGCTTTGGCGGAGGAATAAGATTGGGACAGAAAGTTCATCCAATAGGTTTTAGATTAGGGGTTATAAAAACATGGGAATCTCAGTGGTATGCTGAAAAAGATTTCCATAAATTACTTAATGAAGACGTCAAAATCCG
>JAXHUS010000421.1:0-4353 GCA_034189305.1 Thermodesulfobacteriota bacterium
CTGACTTTCAACTTTTTTCACAGCTTCACCGATGATCCGACCATAATTATGGACGAACCTTTTAGAAGAAGACTTAATGTTGTGGTGCCTTTAAGATATAAATATTATCAGCAGCAAACATTTGGCTTTACATTCAATAAGGCATGGGGGTTATGGGTATTTCGCGGTGAATTTGCTTTTTATCCGGACAAACCTTACCAGGTTTGGTCGCCTACTAATATAAATTATCAGCTCTCCCATATGAATCTTGTCGATCGCAAGGACACCCTTCAGTATATGCTTGGATTCGATTACAAACAGTGGTACCGCTTCTTGAATCCCGAAAAGATGTTCTTTATTAGCGGTCAGTTCTTCCATTTCCATATATTCGACCACAAAGACGGGCTTGCATTTGGTCCGAACCTTCAGGACGCACATGAAGATACCTTTTACTGGTCCATTCTCGTTAACACGGGTTATGATAAAGAGAGAATTGTTCCGGAAATTCTTGCTGTATACGATATGACAACAAAAGGCTGCTATATTAAGCCAAGAGTTACCTTTAAATATGGAAACCACTGGAGACCGGAAATTGGCGGAATTATATTCGGCGGAGGCAAAAATACGCTTCCCTTTGGCGCTGTAGCTCATACTGATGAAATTTACGGCATGGTTAGATACCAATTCTAAATTGTAGATTTTCGAAAACCCTATTAGATTATGAAAGCCCTTTCATAGTCTAATAGGGGAATTCATCATTGCTAAGCATTGCTATTAAATTAGAAGTTCTTGCAAAACTTCTTTCTGTTTACGAGCAAGAAATAATTTCAGAGTACAGTAGACATAAGATTTGTAAAAGACAGTTCAACAATTTCAAAATGATATGCCATAAAGTTTTAGATAATTTTGCAAGAAGTTCAAATTATATATATCATAATCCTCAAAGATCTGTTAAAATTCTTCCGTAAAAAAATAAATTAATAAAAATTTATTAGCCTTAAATCTTAAATAAAATAAAGGAGTCAGAAATGGAAAAAGTAAAGTATATCTGGACTGAAGAGTACGTAGGAAAAAGGCTTGGTCCTGAAATACCAGAGGAAGGATACCGGGGAAGTGCCTTTAATGATAAATTTTTCTCTAAAATTGAGACCCTCCCTATTGAAAGAATAAAAGAGATTCAGGAGGAGAAGCTTTTATTTCTTGTAAAATATGCTTATAATAACTCCGCATTCTATAAAAAACAATGGGATGAGGCAAAGGTTAAGCCTTCAGATATTAAGAGCCTTTCCGATGTTACAAAATTACCAATTTTAAAACAGAAGCATTTTGAAAAAGATCAGGCGGAAAAGCCTCCCTTTGGAACTGCGCCAACCCGTCCAGCCAACGAACAGTTCCAGTATTATCAGACATCGGGTACAACGGGAAAGCCAAGACTATGGACTGATACAAAGCAGGACATTGAAAATGCTATCTATGCCACTTCAAGGGCACTTTATGCCCAGGGAATCCGTCCGGGATGGAGGGCCTTTTTTGCATTTCCATTCCCCCCGTTTATGGGATTCTGGCATATATTTCATACAAGCGGTGCCTTTGGATGTCATAATGTCCCAAAAGGTCCTTTACCAACTATAGCATGGCTAAGATTGATCTTAAACCTTGCATATGATGCAAATAACTTTCTTGTTTCCACTCCCACCTATGCCTTAAGACAACTTGAAACCGCCAATGCAAACGGAATTAATCCTTTAGATCTTAAAATAAAGAAAATTATTGTGTCAGGGGAAGCCGGATACGGAATTAAAGCTACCAATAAACTTTTAACAGAGGGCTTTGGTGCGCAAATTCATGATCATCCCGGGTCTACCGAACATGGGGGACCCATTTTGTATTCATGTGAATATCTTGCAAGACCCGAAGAACTTTCCGATCACATAAATGCTGATTACTGGCTTGTTGAAGTTCTTGACCCTGAAACGTTAGAACCTGTTGAGCCGGACAGTGAAGGTAAAAAAGTGGGAATTTCCTGTATTACCGCCCTTTCCAGGTTTGGACTTCCGGCAATAAGAATGCTTTTAGGCGACCAGTTAACTGTCATCGAAAATATTAAATGCGGCTGTGGCAGAACTATGCCCGTTGTAAAGGGAGCTATCAAAGGCAGAGCAGATGATGTTATCATTATAAAGGGTGTTAATATTTATCCTTCATTAGTGGAAAATATCATAAGAGAAATTAAAGAACTTTCTCCGGAATATAGAATAAAGAGAACGGAAAAAGGGGGAGGAATTATACTGGCAGAACCGATACCAGAAATTCCAAAGGACCGATATAAAGAAGTGGGAGAAATACTCCAGAAGGAAATTAAAGAAATAACCACCGTTACAATGGAGGTTGAGATCAAGGAACCCGGCTCGCTTCCCAGACTTGAAGCAAAAACAAAAAGGGTTGTAAAGGAAGGCGAATTGTAGTTAATAACGTTCTTACCAAAAAGGGGGGAAATCCCCCTTTTTTTTTAAAAAAAAAGGAGGCATTTATGAGTTTAAAAGATTTAAGAGGATGGATTGAACTGCTTCAAAAAGAAAATGAAGTAAAAGAGATTACCTGTGAAGTGGATTGGAATCTTGAGATAGCAGAAATTGAAACAAGGTTAAGGGAAAAAAGAGAAGGGGGACCCGCACTTTTATTTTCAAATATTAAAGATTACCATGATACATTGGGCAGAAAATTTTTCATTGGTTCCCTTGGAAGCTATTCCAAAATTGCCATGTCTTTGGGGCTCCCAAAGGATACCCCGCCCCTGGAAATTATGAAAAGTCAAAGAGAAAAGTCAAAGAATCTTATAAAACCCATTCAGGTATCAACAGGTCCGATAAAACAAAACATTGTAAAAGGTGATGATATAGATATTTTTCAATTTCCTGTTTTAAAATCCCATGATAGAGACGGTGGAAGATATATCTCCACTTTTAACGGGGTCGTGACAAAAGATCCGGAAACAGGGTGGACAAATGTCGGACTTTATAGAGGCATGGTGCATGAAGATGGAAAATCTATAGGTGTTCTTCTTGCAATGGCTACCCACTGGGGTATGATGGCTGCAAAATATGCAAAGATGAAAAAGCCAATGGAAGTAGCCTTTGTTTTCGGCGGAGATCCCTTACTGCCGTACGCAGCATGTTCCCCTTACATGCCTCATGTTTGTGAATATGATATTATTGGAGGACTGAGGGGTGAACCAATGGAGCTTGTAAAATGTGAAACAATTGATCTTCATGTTCCCGCCCATGCAGAAATCGTTATAGAAGGGACGGTCTCTTTAGATCCAAAGGATTTCAGGATTGAAGGACCTTTTGGTGAATATACAGGATTTTATGGAGGAAGGAAATCCCCTAAACCTTCATTTGATGCGACCTGTATTACCTTCAGGGACGACCCTATCCTGCAAGGCTCTGTAGAAGGACCACCTTATGATGAGGGAGCCTTAATTCATTCCATTACTGCTTCTTCTTTCGCCCTGGATTATCTTGAACAAAACTGTATAATTCCCGGTGTGCTTGATGCATGGGTACCACCTGTTACCCACGGAAATGATGTTTTTGTAAAAATTAAAAAACAGTACCAGGGCCAGGCAAAGCAGATTGCCGCTGCCCTCTGGGGAGCTACCTTATGGTGGTTTAAAAATGTTTTTGTTGTTGATGAGGACGTCGATATCCATGATTATGATCAGCTTTTATGGGCTTTCTCCTGGCGAGTCTGGGATTATGATGAAGACCTGTCCGTTTTTAGAGGCTGTCATGGTGGAGTCCTTGATCCCAGCACCCCGCCTGAGCTGAAAGATCCGGCTAAAATGGGGGGATCAGGTAGATGGAACAGGCTCTGTATAGATGCCACCAAGGACTGGAGACTGGAGCCCGTTGAGGAATGGGGTGGAGAAAGATTCCCTCCTTTGAACCGCTATCTTCCCACACCGGAAAAAGTTCAAAAGAGATGGAAGGAATACGGCATTGATTAACGATAAAAGTTTAAACTGTCTAAAAAAAAACCATATTTTCAAATGTTTTTCTCTATTATTTTTGATTGTACTTTGTGCAAAAACTGGCGCCAATGCATCAAATCAAGCGGAGATAATCGGCTATGGTGCCCGGTCAATGGGAAGGGGAGGGGTTGATGTTGCCATTGCGGACGACTGTGCTGCTATGATGTCAAACCCTGCCGGCATCTCCCAGATAGAAAATAAAAGACTGGATATGGGAATGTCTTTTGAGGTTCCTTTTTTCCGTTTCGGTAACAAATACACATACACTCAGGACAAACACTACCATACATATTCCATTCCTGAATTTGGTTATGTGCAAAAGTGGCGAGATTATACGGTAG
>JAXHUS010000422.1:0-4115 GCA_034189305.1 Thermodesulfobacteriota bacterium
TGGAAATTAACTTCCTTTTTTTGCGGGTATATACCAGACCCTTCACTAATCTCTTTTACAATAAAAATCTTACTGAAATTGTTTTAAAAAAATGCGGGCTTTTCAGGAATTTATTTAAGGGAGTACGGTATAAAAAAAACTAATTACATACCCTGACAAAGGGGTTATACATTTTTTCATTTCCAATAGTGGAGGTTTTTGTGGCTCCATAATTATGTCCCGGTAATACAACAGTATTTTCCGGCAGAGTATAAAGCCTGGTTTTGATGGAGTGTGAAAGCACTTCAAAAGAACTTCCGGGAAAATCAGTTCTACCAACTGCGCCCACAAAAAGCGAATCCCCGGTAAACACATATCCGGGCACATAAAGGGATATTCCTCCGGGAGAATGTCCGGGTGTGTGAAGAACTTTAACTGAGATATCACCCACCTTTATCATATCGTTATCCTTTACCAGAATATCAGCGGTTGGGGAGACATCACCCTTAAACATTCCGTCAAACATCCGGGGTTTTATTGTCAAATTTGCGCTTTCAAGTTCGTGAACGATTATTTTGGCCTTCGTTTTTTTAACCATTTCTGCATTTCCCATAGTATGATCAAAATGGGTATGGGTATTAACAAGGTATTTTATGGTTATATTTTTTTGTTTTGCCTTCTCAACGATGAAATCTACATCATCAGCCGGATCAATAACAATACCCTCCCCGGTCTTTTTACATCCCACAAGATATGCAAATACCATAAAGCTTCCCGCTTCAAATTGCTTTATATACATAATAAGTGCCTTACCGTTTGTTTATTAATATTTAACTTTTAACTTCATTTAAAGTGCCCATAAGATTTGGTTATTTATCCTTACTCATGAAATTTAATTTTCAATGTATATTTTTGCATGCCTGTCCCACCCAGATCATCCTTTACAATAATTTCCACCGCGTGCATTCCGCTGTCTTTATCTGTTACTTTCCAATTTATTTCGCCTGTATTGGGATTAATTGTCATTTTTTCCGGTGATTGAGACCCAAGTGAAAAAGTTAAAGGATCGCCATCCGGATCCTTTGCAGTTACAGAATAGCTGTAAATACTATCCTCACCGATGGATTCAGGAGGCTGGGATGTAATTTCAGGCGGTCTGTTTCCCACAAGGACACCCAGGGAAAACATGGTCTTTCCGCTGCTGTTACCATCAAAAGGTGTAGCACCCACCCTTATAATATCACTCCTTTTTGTTAGTGTATGAGAAAAAACTTCCCCATCCTCACCCTCCACAACTTTTCGATTCTTTTCCCATATATATGTATATGTTACCTCATCTTCTTCAGGGTCAAAACTTTCCACAACCGCCTTTAAATCATCCCCGGGATATGCGGGTCTGGGGATGATATCTATTTTTTTTATCCGGGGGGCGCTGTTTGCTGGAACCGCCTTCCGGGCTATTTTATTTGTTGTTAATGCTTTAGCATCCTTTTTGATTGAAGCTTCTGAATAGGGACGTTCTTTTCTTACAGTTTTTTCCCCTCCTTTTTTTATAAAAAGGAGACAAACAATGCCTATACAAAGGACGGCAATAATTAATATCGTTTTTTTATTTAACGCTATTTTCATCTACATATCCCTTCTACCTCTTTCATTTCAGGGGAAGTGAGAATCTTTTCTGTCATCATAAAATCCCACTATTAATAAACCTCCCGCCAGGAACGAAGGGTTCCTGTAATTCCGGGAATTTTAATTGACTTTGTATTGCCAAAACTTGAGGTTACATAAATCATACCGTTTGTTACCTCAGGGGCAGATGGAACTCCGCCGCCCAATCCGGTTTTTTCAATCTTCGGATCCTGAGCTGTTCCGTCTGCATCGTATTCAAGGCCTGCTTCCCCACCGCCCTGCGGATTCCCGCCTGAATAAGCGGAAATGGTAAGTCCGTAAAGATAGCCGCTTCCACTTCCGCATACCGTACTTGACTGGTATGTTGTAAAATACACTACGCCGCTAAAGGCAACAGGACGTCCCAACATCTTTTCTCCCACAGGGAGCTTGTATATCCAGTTACATCTTGATCCCGACCCTCCAAGGTCTTCCAGTTCCGCAAAGAAATCCTGATCGGTTGCATCGGTAATATCCTGTTCGTCCCCTGTTCCGTAAAAGATAAATGTATGCCCGGTGCTGTCCTTAACAACCGCGGGCGGATAATAAATCGGTCGTCTGAGAGCGGCCGCTTCTACGGGAAGGGTCGCCCCGGATGGAACCACTGTGGCGCCCGAAAAAACATCTGCCGCTCCCGGATCAAAGAAAAGACTGTGGTCCCATTGATTTGTATTGGTGCTGCTTAAATCGAATTTATATAATTTTCCCTCTAAATCCCCGATATAGATTGTGTCTATATAACCTGCTGAATTCTGGACCGCCCTTGGCTGGGAAGGAATATTATTAGTAGCGCTTCCTATTTCCGAGTCCGGACTGGTCTCCTTGCTGAATTCCTTTAAAATGTCGCCTTCTTCTATATTAATAATATAAAAAGAGTTGCCTATATTATCCGTATCAGAAAGGCCTCCCCCCACAAA
The DNA here is from genome assembly GCA_034189305.1 of Thermodesulfobacteriota bacterium. GTDB lineage: Bacteria > Desulfobacterota > WTBG01 > JAXHUS01 > JAXHUS01 > JAXHUS01. The sequence goes on from JAXHUS010000422.1 coordinate 2,565, forward strand.
AACCACATATTTATCATCACCGCCGTCATTAACTTTACCAAACTCCGGTGTAGACCAGGTATTGCCCATTGCAGTGTCGGTAATTTCCCACAGGGGGGCCGGACTATCCGGATCGGTAATATCAATGGCTATATAGTAATTTCCTCCTCCCCTTTCTCCTGTAACCAGAACCGTATGCCATCCCTCTCCGGCCGTGTCAGGATCAGGTGGTGCGTCAAATACCGTGCCTCCGTCCGCAGAATAGATGTCGGCGGCAGTGATGGTCCCGTCCATATACAGTTGGTGACTTGCCTCGGAAAGCCCTTTAAGATCAGGCAGGAAATGATTCGGGATGTACGCCCATACCTCTTCACCACTATCATTATCAAATACATGGAGCATTCCGTCATTGGCGCCCACATAAATATACCTGGATCTATCCTCATGGGCCGTTTTAAATGCCGGATAGTTATTTTCCGATGTTCCGAAGGAAGGCGGACCAACTACAACAGGTGTTGAATGATAGATATCACCGAGTTTCCAGTCTGCCGTTCTGGCACCTTTATAGCTGCCGCCGTCATAACCCGGATCAAGGGTAAAGCTTATAACAATTTGAGCATCGGTAATATCTGTGTTAGTATCGTTATTTATGTCACCCGGGGCAAGGGGAGTAAATAAGGCGGTTGCATTTGAGTAATTAAAATCATTTAGAACAAGGTCTCCTCCTGAATATAAAGCAGTATATACGGTACGCGTTGTTTGTTCAATCAATGAGCCGGCGGCATCCCCTGCAAGGCTTTCATTATCGGGGGGTCCGGTGGTGCATCCGGCACACCAGTCAACCAGGGTATCCGCAGCGCCGGTTTCTTCATCGATTTCATATCCGAGCAAATGTCCCTTCCAGCCGGGCAGATTAAAATACCCTATATACAATCTGTCTCCGTCTTTTGAAACCACAGGATTAGAGCGGGTATAATTTCCTGCTGTGAACTGTTCAAAAACAAAGCTTAACACACTTATAAGGTCCGGAAGATTGTCGGCAAAATATGCCTGGGTTGTTCCCCCTGCCGACGCAATATTATTTAATGCAGCTTTGCTTTCATCATCAAGTCCAAGACCTACAACATATACCTTAACGGGTGTGTCAACTTCATCCGCCGTACCGGGCCTATATTTAAGCTCAAACAATTCCTGTGCTTTTGCCACGGGATCACCATCACATGTTTCAAGACCATCGGTAAAAAGAAGAACATTATTTTCCCTGCAGCCTATTAAAGTCTGCTGATCACCGTCATCAGGGTTCCCAGGATCTCCCTCAATATAGCTTATAAAATAATTCTTTGCATTTTCTAAAGTAGCGGCAAGGGGTGTTGCCTTTCCTGTAACTGCGGTATATGCATTTACAGGTATGGAATTATTATAGGGCATCATTGTATAATCGTAATTGCTCCATGTCCAGAAAGCTGAACTGTCTTTAGATCTCACATCAAGGACCCGGTCAAGACCAAGATAAGAGATAATCTTAGTCTTATTAACCCCCTCGGTATCATCCGGGGAGGATGATACCGAGGG
>JAXHUS010000423.1:0-5026 GCA_034189305.1 Thermodesulfobacteriota bacterium
AAAAGACCGAGGTTCATCTTATTACTCTTAAGATGAAATATCTTAAAATATCCTTTCTCGTTACCGGGGCTTTGTTCGGCAAATAAGGCAAGATCGATTATGGTCAGGATATTACCACGATGGTTGATTATACCGGAAATGAAAGGAGGGGTTTTAGGAACGGGGGTAATTTGTCTTACCTCTATAATTTCTTTAATATCTTCAAACTTTATCCCCCAACTTTTTCCGGATAAACTGAAAAGAATTATTTGAACGGCTTTATCTTCTTTCAACTGAAAATACCTTTCTGACAGTTAAGATGCATATCCTACCACAGGTGTTTAGGTATAAGGTTTAAGGTGAAAAAAACCCTATACCTTGTAATTTATTTAATCACCATCTTCATTTAGTTTAAATCTTGAGGTTGCATTTTTTAGTCTATCCGAAATCTCCGAAAGATTTTTTGTGGAAAATACCATTTTATTCACCGATTCCACCTGGCTGGATGCTGACCTGACCGTTTCTTCAGTAGCAAGAACATGATCTTCAGCTAATTTTGAAACATTTTCCATATCCTCTACAACTAATTGGGCATCTTTTTTTTGCTGCTGGGTAATAATGGATATTTCCTGTACATCCTCAACGGTATTTATAATACTTTCCATAATGTCTACCAGACCGCTAACAGCTTTATTCATACTTTTTCGACCGGATTTAATACCTGTTGTTTGCTCATCTAAAGAATTAAGAACTAAATGATTGTCTTTCTGTATCTCGTAAATATTATTAGTAATTTCTTCAGAAAATCCTTTTGTTTTTTCAGCTAATCTGCGCACCTCTTCAGCTACTACGGAAAAACCCTTGCCGAATTCCCCGGCACGGGTTGCTTCAATAGATGCATTAAAAGATAGGAGATTGGTCTGTTCAGAAATGACAGTAATTATATCGGCAAACTTTGTAATTTTTTGGATTTTATTACTGAACTCCCTGTTCAATTCGGCTGACCTGTCAATCCTGGCAAAAACCTTTTCCAATTCTTCCAGGGTTTTCTCCAGAGACGCGCTTTCCTTCTTAGCGGTGTCACCCACCTGTTTGGCTTTATTTGTCGCTAATTGAGACTTTTCTGCCACCATTTCAATGGAATCGGCCATCCGCTTCATTATAGAGAAAGTATTTTTAACAAGAAGGGACTGTTTTTCAGCTCCATCGGAAATCCGGGTACTGATTGATGCCACCTCCTCAGTGGTGGTATTGATCCCCTGGGCAAATGAAGAGAGGGTTTTAGAAGCGGAAATTATATCATCAGAACTTTTCCTGAACTGGGTAATCATCTCACGAAGACTGGCAAGCATCTGGTTGAAACTTTGCGCCAGTTCTCCAATCTCATCCCGGGAATTTATTGTGACCTCCTGGGTTAAATCCCCGTCACCTATTGTTTTGGTAGCAGTCACCAGATTCGCTATATTTTTCAGGATATAATTGGAGATAATAGATCCAAGCAACATTCCAATGAGAATACCTATAAATGCAACAACAAACCTGTTTTTCGCAATATCGGTTATAAACAGTTCCAGGAGCATATTAGTGGCGACAATTGCAGCCACTACCACTAAAAATCCCAGAAGCAGCTTATTACCCATTTTGCTTCCTTTATTGAAAAGCTTAAAGATCGGTTTATCATTCATGGTTCCCCCTTTAAAACTTCTTTTAAAATACCTAAAGTGCGATAAAGTTTACAGTTAGGTTTAAATTACAGGGTTTAAGGTCTATGGTCAACGGCACTATTTCACCCTATACCCTTCCCCCTAAAGCTTTAACTTCAACTTCAGACTTTTTTGTTAAGATTCCTTGTTTGCTATCAAGATAACATCTATGGTCTATCGATTACGTTGGTTCTTCAACAACAGCAGGCTTAAGCCTGCTGTTTACTAAACCTGAGTACCGAAACGAGTCGCACAACCCTAACCCTTTGACGAATATTTATAAGCCAGCAAAAGGAAATTCCTATACCATTAAATTATCCCCTTTAATACATAAGACATAAGAGGGGCTTTCTTTCCTTTAAGGGATTTGGGCGGCAGTTTTTCCACCAATACCCGGTCCTTAACCCTTTGATATGTATAATCACTGATAAGGATCTGTCCTCTCAATGCCTTTTCTTCCAGCCTCTGGGCAATATTTACAGTGTCCCCTATAATAGTATAATTCATAACTTTTTCGCTTCCCACATTTCCAAAAATGACCTCTCCTGTACTTAAACCCAGACCCAGGCCCAGATCAATGGATTCATCACGTTTCCATATTTCACTCAAGCTGTCAAAGCTCCTTTGCATTTCAATTACTGCAGTAAGGGACATTAATACATCATCCTGATGACTTACAGGCGCCCCAAAATAAGCCATAATAGCATCGCCCATAAATTTATCAAATGTGCCATTGTATTTGAAAATTACCCGGGTCATTTCCTGGAAATACTGGTTTAACATATTTACTACCTTCTCAGCAGGGTACCTTTCCGCCAGTTGGGTGAATCCCCGCAGGTCAGCAAACATAACTGTAACGACCCTTTTTTCTCCCCCCAACCTTAAAAACCTTTCCGGATCACTTAAGACAAGATCGGCTATTTCATCGGACATGTAAGTTTTAAAGATCTCCTTCATCCTTTCTTTCTCTTCTTCCTTTCTCCTGTCCAGTTCATCCCGCAGGTATTTCAAACGCAGGAGAGATTTAACCCTGGTTAGAAGCTCCACTTTATTAAATGGTTTGGTCAAGAAATCATCGGCTCCAATCTCAAGCCCCTTTATTTTATCCTCCAATTCGGTCAGGGCGGTAATCATTACAATGGGAGTAAATCTGGTTTTTTCATCATCCTTTAATATACGGCAGACTTCATAACCATTCAGCTTCGGCATCATAATATCAAGCAAAATTAAATGAGGATTTTCCTTCTTTACCATTTCAAGCGCTTCTTCACCGTTATATGCTTTTATAACCTCATAGCCGGCGACCCCCAGGTATGCATCTAAAAGCTCCACATTCTGGATATTATCATCCACTACCAGAATTCTTGAATGTTGCGCTGATTTTTCCTCCATAACCGTCCCCTCTTATCTCTTTTTAGCCTATTTTTTAAACCATAAAAATAACATTGTCAATAAAATAAGTGCCTGAATAGCAATTCTCGGTGAAAATGATAAAAACCGGCATACCTTTTAATTTCTCTGGATTCCGGCTTTCGCCGGAATCCAGTATGAATATTTATAACGAAAAATAATTCTAAAATCAGTAAGTAATCATGTAAAATCAGACTATTAAAATTTAACCGAGAATTGCTCGTGCCTGAAGTTTAAGGTGCAAGGTTTAGGGATACAGGGTAAATTATATATGTTTCAGGGAGGAAAAATCAAATTCTAAAGTATTTCCCTTGGATATTAATCTTTATGTCCTGCACCTGATTCGTTAATACTACAAATTTTGTAGTTTTATCTGCAAAATATGTTTAAAAAAATTTACAATTTAAATTTTAATCAGGCCTTATATTGTTATTAGTATATGAAAATAGAGAATTCAGGAGTCAGAAGGAAGAGTTTGTAAAATAAATAATTCCGACCTTCCCCCTCTCTTCTGTCTTCTCCATTCTTTTTTCATGTCTGGTTGTGACCATAGGTCATGCAGGTTATTTATTTAGTTAATATAAAAACTGTCCGGCATATAAAGCCATCTATCCATGTCAATTATAAACAGAATTTCCTTTTAATTCTTTTATTTTTCCATTTTAGTTTTCATAACTCGACAGTCCAAAGTTCTGTCATTCCTGCGGAAGCAGGAATCCATAACCCCTTGATTTTCCTGGATTCCCGCCTACGCGGGAATGACGGTTTGGTTTCTATGATATTTTTTTAAAATTCATAGGGTTAGGAAGAACTATGGACTCTCAAGTTCATAAAATTTCATCTGCTTGGCATAAAATATGCATAGTAAATGTTGACAAATGAATTATAATGAATTTATTAATTAATTGATAAAATTTAGCAATCTCAAATTATAAAAATAAATTTTTATTTTTACCAATGTATATTTTCAGATTACTTAAAAACTAAAAATAAAAAAGGAGAAACAAAAAATGCGAAGAAAACAAGAGGAAAAAGGATTTACATTAATTGAATTGTTGATTGTGGTTATTATCATAGGTATTTTAACTGCTGTTGGTGTCCCTCTATACATGGGATACGTTAAAGACGCCAAGGTATCTTCGGCAAAAGCGGTAATCGGAACCATAGTAAATGCTGAAAAAGCCTATAATCAAAAGACCGGTACTTTTTTAGCCTGTCCTGTTGCCGATTTTAGCGGTTTTATCGGAAATTCGGCAGAAGGTTTTCTCAATATCGATGTAAGAGATGCCTCGCAACATTGGGATCTGGCAGTGGTACTCGGGGCAGATCCGGACAATCAATTTACCGTGACTGCCACAGGTAAAGGTGATTATGCCGGAACCACAGTACAGCTTGATTATGACCGGGCTGCAGATGAAGTCTGGACAATTACTTAATTCTGTTTTTCTGAATAAATACATAATATTTATATCTATATAGTACAAGGAGGATTTAAAGATGCTGAATGTAAGAAAAGAAAAAGGATTTACATTAATTGAATTGTTGATTGTGGTTATTATCATAGGTATTTTAACTGCTGTTGGTGTCCCTCTATACATGGGGTATGTTAAAGACGCCAAGGTAGCTTCGGCAAAAGCGATAATCGGAACCATAGTAAACGCTGAAAAAGTCTATGCTCAAAGGACCGGTACTTTTTTAGCCTGTCCTGTTGCCGATTTTAGCGGTTTTATCGGAAATTCGGCAGAAGGTTTTCTCAATATCGATGTAAGAGATGCTGCACAGTTTTGGGATCTGGCAGTGGTACTCGGAGCAGATCCAGATACACAATTTACCGTGACTGCCACAGGTAAAGGTGATTATGCCGGAACCACAGTACAGCTTGATTATGACCGGGCTGCAGATGAAGTCTGGACAATTACATAACTATAGGTTGC
>JAXHUS010000424.1:0-8011 GCA_034189305.1 Thermodesulfobacteriota bacterium
ATAAGGTGATCAGCAACTGTAAACGCTTTTATGATGGGAGCAAGCTTTATAAAATTCGGCCTGGCACCAACAATAGAAATTATCTTCATTATTTTTTTAAGGACAAAGCACTTTACATATCTTTTTTATCTCTTCCCGGGTCAACTCCGGATACATAGGAAGGGAAATGACCTCATCCTGAATTTTTTCAGCACCTGGAAAATCACCGGGTTTATAGGCCAGATATTCATAGACCTTTTGAAGATGGAGGGAAAGGGGGTAATATATGGCGTATGCAATGCCCTTTTCCTCAAGACGTTTTTGGACTATATTACGATCTTTTTTTAGTCGTATGGTATAGTAATTGAAACAATGGCTTGCATAATCAGGGATAAAGGGAACAACAATATCACTGTCGGAAAGCAGCCGGCCGTAATAGTCCGCATTTTCCTGCCGCATACGTATCCATTTATCGATATGTCTCAATTTGACCCGGAGTATTGCTGCCTGCAATGTATCCAAACGACTGTTAAACCCATGTATATCATAATAGTATTTATTCTTTGAACCATGGCCTCGTAGCACCTTTATTTTATTGGCTATTTCCTCCTCATCGGTAACAACCATTCCTCCATCACCATAAGCACCCAGGTTTTTGCCCGGGAAAAAACTAAAACACCCTGCATTCCCCATAGAACCAACCTTATTACCCTTATATTCAGCGCCAAAGGCCTGGGCACAATCCTCAATAACCTTCAGGTTATACTCTCCGGCTAAAGAAAGAATCCTGTCCATATCACAGGCAAGACCATAAAGATGCACCGGCAGTATAGCCCGTGTGGAGGATGTTATCTTCTCTCTGATTTTATCCGGATGTAGATTATAAGTTTTTTCATCAATATCACAGAAAGAAGGCTTTGCACCTGCCCTGAAAATTGCTTCTGCCGTGGCGACAAAGGTGAATGGAGTGGTAATTACCTCATCCCCCCGGCCAATACCACAGGCAATTAAAGAAAGGGTCAGGGCATCCGTCCCTGAGGCAACTCCAACGGCGTACTTTGTATTGTAATACCCGGCAACTTCCTGTTCAAGTTTTTCTGTCTGATAACCAAGGATAAAATCTGTACCCTGGAGGACCCGGGCAATTACAACATCTATTTCGTCCTTTATGTTTTGATACTGTTTCTTTAAGTCAACCAGTGGAATTGATATCTTTAATTGCAAGGCTTCACCTTGTTTTTTTCTCTTATGTATAGTTTTTTGCATTCCGGGCATTTTCCCTCATTGCCGTTAAAATCTAACCTAATACCGCATTCACACATCCAGGCAGAAATTCCCCCGGGGCTTCCGGTTATAAGGGCATAGTCCGGAACATCTCTGGTAATAAGAGCCCCTGCACCAATAAAGGCATACCTCCCTATAGTATTACCACAAATAACAGTAGCATTGGCCCCAATGGTTGCACCTTCCTTAACCAGGGTTGGTCGTATTTCATCCATACGGGGAATTTTCGCGCGCGGGTTAAAGACATTGGTAAAAACCATAGAAGGTCCACAGAATACCCCGTCTTCCAATGTCACCCCTTCATATACCGAAACATTGTTCTGAATCTTACAACCATTACCAATGATTACATTTCTCCCGATTACCACATTCTGACCGATCCTGCAATCCTTTCCAATCTTACACCCTTTCATAATGTGAGAGAAATGCCATATCCTTGTTCTCCCTCCAATCTCGACATCTTCATCTATATAGGATGATTTATGGACAAAGTATTCTTGTCTCCTCTGTTCATCAAGTTCTTTGAGTTCTATTTTTATACCGCTATTACTTAAAGATTCCTGACATGCTTGAAGTATCTGGAGTACCCTCAGCCCTTCTCCACCATCGGTCTTAGGTTTTTCATTATTTTCAGTACATTGCAGGAAATGCTTACATTCAGCTTTTAATGGTTCTTCCATTTTGATATTTATAATTTCAGCCTCTGCTTTACATGCCACAGGAATGCGTTCCACCCATTCGATCCTATGGGGATAAAGAAATAATTTTTCCTTGCTTATATCGTCAAAAACGGCCATCTTCTTATCACCGACAACAACAAGTTTCTGCTCTTTGAAAGGGTGGAGCCATGAAACGAAAATATGCGCCTTAACCCCGCTTCTAAAATCCATTGTGGTTACAGTTACATCCGGAATCTGATGTTGAAGATAACTTCCTCCGGTGGCACAAACGGTTTTTGGGGTTTCATTGAGAAGGGAAAGTATTATTGAGATGTCATGAGGGGCGAAACTCCAGAGTATATTTTCTTCAAAACGGATCTTGCCTATATTAAGACGATTGGAATATATATACTGAATCTTGCCTAATTCCCCTTTATTAATAATTTCTATGAGTTTTTCTATGGCAGGATGATATTGTAATATATGACCCACCATAAGAACAACGCCTTTCCTCATGGCGAGGGCAACCAGGTCTTTCCCATCTTCAAGTTTTAAGGCGATAGGTTTCTCAACCAGTACATGTTTTTCTGCATATAGAGCCTCTCTAACCATCTGTCCGTGAAAAGAAGCAGGGGTTGCAATAACTACTGCATTAACCTGCGAATCATTGAGTACTTTATTAAATGAATCGGTAAATTTTATATCAGGATACTGTGCATTATATTTACTGCCCAGATCTCTATTTAAATCACAGATAGTATGGAGAACACCAAGTTCATAGAAGTTTCGAACAAGATTTTTTCCCCAATGGCCGGCGCCGACTACTGCAATACTGGCTTTCATTAACTATGCCTTTACTACCTTTTTATTATTAATGTTATAAATTATACCCCGGGTATCTACAATAAGAGAGGCATAACTTGATGTATCCACAACTTTTTCAACAACATAATACGGGATATAGTTTTTAATCCCACCTGCTAACTCAATAAATCGGGCTGGAAAATCGTATTCCCTTGCTTTCCATGTAAGATAAAATGGATCAACAAAAGTAATGGCATCTGGGCTGGATGGTCTCTTCATGTCTGTGGTACCAAACCTCCGTTACTTTTGATCAACTGATTATGAAAATACAGATGACCGGCTCGTCTTTATGAAGAAAGAAAAGTATTGTTTAAGTTTATACCCGATTTTATCCGGAGCTGTCAAGGTTAATGATTGGTTATTATCAAGCAAAAAGGGAGTAAATGAACAGAGAATCCCTGAGTTAAAAAATCCTAACGCCGTATAGATCTTTTGGGCATAAAACAGATTATAAATATAATACCAGATATAAAACCTCCTATATGGGCATACCAGGCTACTTTATCTCCGGTTCCGCTACTTAGAATCTGAATTAAAAACCAGATTCCTATAAAAACTACCGCAGGTATTCTAATTATTTTAATTATAAAAAAGATAATGATTAAAGTATGGATTTTTGCCTTTGGAAAAAGAATAAAATAGGCGCCAAGAATTCCCGCAATTGCACCACTTGCACCAATCATAGGCACCATTGAGTTCAATTCATTAAAAATATGAAACAATCCTGCAACAAATCCACAAAGGGTATAGAAAAAAAGAAATTTAAAATGTCCCAGAACATCTTCGATATTACATCCAAAAATCCATAAAAACAGCATATTACTTAAAAGATGAAAGAATCCGCCATGAAGAAACATATACGTAAATAACGTTAAAGGAAAAGGGATCATGTGGAAGGAATGAATATATCTAAAATGTGTAAATTGATAAGGAATCACGCCAAAATTGACGATAAAATATTCTACATAATCATCTTTTACTATTTGATAAAAAAATATTAGACAATTAGTAAAAATCAAAAAGATTATAATAAATGGGAACGTTTTAGTCGGATTATCATCTTTAATGGGAATCAAAAGTTAATCCTCTGATTTTCTATTTATATTCCAACAAAAAATAGTATAATTAAAAATTTATAGATTATAAATTTTTTGATTATTTATTTTGATCTTTAAATGAATTAAAATGTTACTGTTCAAATTAAAATAACCAATTTCAAAACAGGAAATGTCAAATGAGTTTCAAGCTTCTGATGATCAAAGTAAATATTTTATAGAGTTAATTGATTCATACAATGAATTTGCCATCTTTGTGATTATAACAATAATAAGTAATGCAGGGAAAATAAAATCATTTGAAATTATTAGTCATTTGAAATTTTTAACTGTTTTTTTGGTTTTTCTTATATTGAATATCTTCTTTTAAGAGTTAATGTTAATAATTTAGAATTTCTATGTTTGACTTATTTTCTCAATTGGGAAAATCACTTATCATTATAGGAATAATTTTCATTCTGGCTGGAATCTTTTTCTCTTTTGGTACAAAGATTCCGGGACCTGGTCGATTACCAGGTGATATTTATATTAAAAAGAATAACTTTACTTTCTACTTCCCTTTTGCTACCTGTATTCTTATCAGTATCCTTTTAAGTATCATCCTTTATTTATTCCGAAAATGATACACCAATGATTTTTTAATAAATTTGCTTATATAGATGTAATTTCGATATATAATACAAAAAAATGATGCATTCCAAAGATTTCTTTCATAATTAAGGTATTTTTTATATGAGAATTACGAATTGTATAATTTTTAATTTCATATCATTTTTTCTTTTTATACACTTATCTTTAACGGGGAGTTATGGTAAAGAACCTGAAATTACGGATGTGTTGATGACCCATTCAGCAAAGGATCTGGTTATCAGTTTTAAAATGAAGAGTAATTTTAACAAAAAACTAATAGAAACTATCTTAAGCGGAATTCCTGTAAATTTTAATTTCAGCGTAAAACTTATAAAACAGAAAAGCCTCTGGTTTGATTCGGTATTATCTTCTTTTACTTTATCTCATCTGGTTAAAAAGGATCCCCTAAAGGAAGAGTATTATATATATCTTAATGAAAAAGACAGTAATCCCATTACAACTGCCAGTTTCGAAAAAGCAAAGATCATTATTTGTTCTTTGGAGAAAGTGCCTGTTATACCTTTGTCCTTTTTGAAAGGAGGTGAAAGGTTAACCATAAAAATCAAAGCCAGCGCAGAGAGCAAAAGGCCCCTTTTCCTTATTCATTTCCTCCCTTTTTTTAATCTATGGAAAAATTTTGAGACTGACTGGTATACTGAAACATTTCAATTTAAAAGTAATTAATCATGGGAAATTATAAAAAACCTTTTCCATTAACTAAAAAAGATAAGAAGAGAAAACATGAGTTATATATTATATTATCCACTTTTCTCCTGCTTTTAATCTTCATTTTCCTTGAAGTATTTGTTATCGGATATAAAGGCAGCCTCCCCTTTACCCATAATATTTTAGTTCATGGCTTAATCAATATCAACCTATTCCTCCTTTTACTTTTAATGTTTCTTGTAATCAGAAACCTGGTAAAGCTTTTTTTTGAGAGGAAAAGGGGAATTTTAGGGTCTAAACTCCGCACGAAATTGGTAGCTTCCTTTGTTGCCCTTACCTTAATACCCACATTATTGCTTTTTGGAATGGCTGTTGGTTTTATTTCTATAACTATAGAAAACTGGTTTAGCTTTCAGGTTGAAAACTCCTTAAAAGAATCCCTCTCCATTGCGCAAAATTATTATAAAACCGCTGAAGACAACTCACTTTATTATGCACGGCAATTAAGTGAAATTATCATGGAGAAAAAACTGCTTAATGAACAGAATCTATCCTTTTTGCGAGAGTTTGTAGTTCAAAAACAGAAGGAATATAATCTCGGAATCGTGGAAGTATACTCAGCCCAGATGGAAAAATTAGTCAGCGCCAGGAATACATCTATTCCTGCAAAAATTGAAATTCAGACAGCTCCGGAGCTTTTAAAGGATGGACTTTCCGGTAAATCTGTTGCAAAAATAAGACCCATTGACAAAGGAGATCTGGTTCAGGGCATAGTCCCGGTATACTCAACCTTTAATAAAAGAGATGTTGTCGGTATATTAATTGTTAATTACTATATTCCAAGAAGTCTTGTGGGGAAAATGCAACAGATATCAAAGGCCTTTTCAGAATATAAACTATTAATGCTTGCAAAAAATCCTATTAAAATAACCTATATTATGACTTTTACGGTAATAACATTACTTATTATTTTTTGTGCAACCTGGTTTGGATTACATCTGGCAAGGGAAATGACAGTTCCCATTCGAGAGCTGGCATCAGGAACTAAGGCCGTTGCTCAGGGGAACCTGGATTTTAAAATAGAGGCTGTTGCAGATGATGAAATTGGAAGTCTAGTAACCTCTTTTAATCAAATGACCCAGGAGCTTAAAAACAATAAGTCTGAAATAGAAGAAACAAATGTATATTTGCAAAAGGCTAACATTGAACTGGAACAAAGACGAAAGTATATTGAAACTATATTAAAAAATGTAGCCGCCGGGGTAATTTCTATTGATCAAACCGGCAAGATGGCAACTATAAATAACTCGGCACAGGATATGTTGAAGATAAAAACTGAAGAATGTCTGGGAAAAAACTATCGGGACGTTCTGACTGCCAAAGATTTTATAGAATTTCAGAAGTTAATTGAGGATTTAATTAATTTGGAATGTTTTAATCTGGAAAGAGAGATAAATCTCACAATAGATAACAATAATCTTATCCTCCTGGCAAAGGCCTCTGCCCTTTTAGATGAGAAGGGAAGTTACCTGGGCCTGGTAATCGTTTTCGAGGATCTTACAGAGCTGCAAAAGGCCCAAAGAGTGGCGGCATGGAGAGAAGTAGCAAGAAGAATAGCCCATGAAATTAAAAATCCCCTTACGCCGATCCAGCTTTCCGCCCAAAGATTAAAACGAAAGTTTAACAAGAAGTCCTTGAAAGATATAAAAGTTTTTGAAGAATGCATTGGGGTTATAACCAGTCAGGTAGAGGCCATTAAAGAAATGGTTAATGAATTCTCCAATTTTGCAAGAATGCCTACTTCAAGACCGACTCAAAGTGATTTAAATCAGATAATCCAGGAGGCCCTCTTCCTTTTTCAAGAAAACCATAAAAATATACGCTTTACCTTTACAAATGATCCTGATGTTCCCATCATTAACCTGGATGGGGCACAAATTAAGCGGGTATTTATAAATTTGCTCGATAATGCCGTTTATGCTGTAAATGGAAAAATTGGTGAAATTTCCATAAAAACAGAGTATAATGAAGTTCTAAATATTGTTCAAATTGAAGTTGTTGATAATGGCTGCGGTATACAGAAACAAGCTAAAGATAGACTGTTTGAACCATATTTCTCAACAAAAACAAATGGAACAGGGCTGGGCCTGACAATAGTGAAATCAATTATTTCTGACCATAACGGTTTTATAAGGGTTAAAGACAACTCTCTCCGGGGAACTCGATTTATTATTGAACTGCCCGTTATTAGTTCATAAAATCCTTTAAGAAGGGATCATGCAGTTGAAAAAGATAAATATTTTAATTGTTGATGATGAGCAAAATATAATTAACTCCCTTAAGGGTTCCCTTGAAGATGAAGGTTACGTAGTTCTGACAGCAAAAAATGGGGATGAAGCTTTAGAAATTATTACAAATAAAAAGGTTGACCTCACTTTTCTTGATATCTGGTTGCCGGGTCGGGATGGATTGGAAATCTTAAAGGCCATAAAGGAATTTGATAGGGAACAATATGTAGTTATTATGACAGGACACGGGACGATATCAACCGCACTGAAAGCTACTAAACTCGGCGCCTATGACTTTTTAGAAAAACCGATTTCCCTTGATAAAGTTCTTCTTTTAGTCCATGATGTTATTTCCTCCAAAAACCTGAAAGAGAAACCAAAAAAAGGGGTACACATAAGAAGAATAGAGGAAAGCTTTGTAGGGGATAGTCTAAGTCTTATCAAAATTAAGGAGAAAATCGAGGAATTATCAAAAGCGTATAATAATCTATTAATTACCGGAGAGAATGGAACCGGAAAAGAATTTGTAACAAAAATAATAAATAATAAATGCGTTTTTGGTTTAAATCCTTTTGTAAAAATTAAT
>JAXHUS010000425.1:0-4874 GCA_034189305.1 Thermodesulfobacteriota bacterium
CAAAAATACCGCTGTTCCAGTAGTAATTGCCCGCCTCCAAATACTTCCTGGCTTCATCCAAACCGGGTTTCTCTTTAAACCCGAGTAATTTATAGTGTTTTATCCCACCACCCATATAAACCCTTTCGCCAAGTTCGAGATATCCATAGGCTGTGGCCGGATAGGCAGGGTTTATACCAACAGTATAGAGGATATTTTCTTTTTCTGCTTCCTTTGCTGCGGAGATAAGGATTTTCCGGAAGGATTCCCCGGGTTCAATAAGATGGTCTGCCGTTAGGATTGCCATTACTGAATTTTTAAACTTTTTTTTGCAAAGAAGAGCTGCAAGGGTAACAGCAGCAGCAGTGTCGCGCTTTTGGGGTTCGCCGATTATATTTTCATCAGGTAATTGCGGCAATTGTTCTTTAACCAGTCCTACAAAATTTTTATTGGTTAGAATCAGGATTCGCTCCGGTTTAATTACCGGCAAAATACGATCATAGCTTTTTTGAAGAAGAGAACGATCACCAAAAAGATTTAAAAATTGTTTGGGTTTTTCCTCGGTTGAAAGGGGCCAGAATCTTGTCCCTGTTCCGCCTGCCATTATGATTCCCACAAGATTTAAATCTTTTTCTTCAACCATTTCCTGTAAAAATTAAAAAGATTAGGAAGTATTTATTTGACATTCAGGTATTTGAACTTTTTCATTTTACAATTTTCGTAACAGTTCACAGGGATCAATTGTCAGTTAAGCCCAGATCCTTAATCATATGCCTGTCCATCTCGGGTGTTCTCCCGGTTGTTGTCAGGTATCCTCCTGTAATAAGCCCGTTTGCTCCGGACAGAAAGGCAAGGGACTGAAAATCCCTTAAATTAACTTCACGCCCTCCGGCTACTTTAATAGTAGACTGTGGCAGAATGAATCTGTATATGGCAATTGTTTTTATAATTTCCAGAGGGAGTAAGGGATCATTTTTTTCAAGGGGGGTTCCAGGCCTTGGATTAAGAATATTTATTGGTACGCAATCAATTTCTAATTCCCGCAGTTTAAAGCCAAACTCAATTCTCTGTTCCGGTGTTTCGCCCATTCCGATAATTCCTCCACAGCATACACTTAAGCCTGCTTTCTGTAAATATTCTATTGTTGTAAGGCGGTCGGAATATTTATGAGTAGTTACAATTTTATTATAGTAGCTTTCTGCACATTCAAGATTATGATTATACCTTGTAACTCCAGCCTCCTTTAAAAGATTTACCTGCTTTTGCGTGAGGGAGCCTAAAGAACAATCTAAATTTAAACCGGTCTCCTTCCGTATTTTTCTGACGGCAGATAATATTTTGTTAAATTCCTCTTTATCGGGCTTGCGCCCGCTTGTAATCAAACAAAATCGGGAGACCCCTTCTTTTTCAGCCTTTTTTGCAGTATTTACCATCTCCTCAATGGAAACCAGGGGGTATGTTTCCGCTTTAGTGGGATAGTGGCCTGACTGGGCGCAAAAAGCACAATCCTCGGAACAACGGCCGGATTTTGCATTTAAAAGGGAACAGGTGTCAACCATGTCTCCTT
Source organism: Thermodesulfobacteriota bacterium (assembly GCA_034189305.1). Classification (GTDB taxonomy): domain Bacteria; phylum Desulfobacterota; class WTBG01; order JAXHUS01; family JAXHUS01; genus JAXHUS01. The sequence continues at coordinate 1,547 of JAXHUS010000425.1, forward strand.
TAAAATGGAGTCTTATTCTATTTGCCCATGCAACAAGGTCCATAAAGTCAGGCTTTTCTACCTTTAGCAAAGACAAAGCTTCGTCCATATCAAGCTGCCTTCCTTCAACAACTTTTCTTCCCAGAGCCGTAATAATTTCTTGCACGATATAACTCCCTTTTCTTTTATTTTTGTAAAACAAACTCCTTGATTTTAACTATTTCCTCATCCCATTTATGGGAGGTTCTGACATTAATAAAGATTTCAAACAATTCATCCATAATAGCTGCAACCTCTTCAATCTTTGACATATTTTCATAAAACAGTCCTTCTTTATCATCCCTTTCTCCCGGAAATTGTGAGAGTTTTAGAGATGAAAAATTAAGGGAATCCGCCTTTAGTGTAAAATTCCACTCAGCAGGCCCACGGCTGATATTAATACGCGCCTCTGTTATCTGTTTTCCCGCTGCAAGTCCGGATTTAACTTCGGTTGACTCCTTAATATTACCATTATAAGTTATTTTATCCGTAGCTTTTTCCCCCTTTTTCTCAAGGACAATTCTCCTGTCAAAATAGATTTCAATCTCTTTATGTTTTGGAAGTCTTATTAAACCGGATGAGATTTCAATTTTGTACAAGAGCCATGTAAAAAATTCCTTTCCAATAAATTCATTTAACTGTTTTATACTTTCTAAATCCATAAAATTCTTTCCCTTTCGCTATTTTATAAACCATTTGGGTTCAATGTTTTCCAATGCTTCTTTGCCTTCTTTAGAATTGATTAATTTTTCCGCCGTGGTGTATGGGGAAATGGGAATAAGCCTTAAAGAAAAGGATTTTCTGAAAAAATCACGAAATTCATCACAAATTTTCGGTGAAGTAGAAAAAAGATATAAGATGTTCTTGTCCAATGCCCAGCACAGGTCATAAAGGTGGGGTTGAACTGGAATTTTTTTAAGAAGCTTGACAACAACTTTATCTTTTAACATATCCCGTTCTTTTTTATAAATTCTTTCCTTCTGGGTTTCCTTTTTATATTCAAGCTCTTCCTTTAAGAGATACGCATTTAATATTTGCGGTGAGATGGTTCTGGTGTCTACCCTCAATGTAAAAGAGATAAAAGGTCCTTTTTTAAAATTTAAATCAGAAAAATCCGTGTCAAACATATTATTAACAGATACCCAGCCCATTGACTTTTCAATTTCACTCTCCTCAATTATCTCCTTAAAGGCAAACTCCCTTAATTTATTAAGAAGGAGGTCATTAAAAGGTTCGGGAGAATCCCCCTCAACAAAGTAACGAGTAAAGCTTACTGTTCCGGAATAAATTCCCATAATTTCTTTCCCTCATTTTTAAGTTAAATAGTTATTTGACGCAGATTTACGCCGATGCCCCTGAAAGGGATTTTATTAAAATCCTAATCATCTGCGTACAAAATTGAATGCCTGTAAATTTTATCTTAAAGATGTATAAAATCCGCACCACATATTAATCTTACAAATTTCACATTTCGGTCTTCTCGCCTTGCATACCTCCCTTCCGTGAAAAACAACAAGATGGGAAAACAGACTCCACTTTTCTTTCGGAATAATACCCATTAAATCTTCTTCAATCTTTTCAGGATCCTTACTATAAGATAAACCGATCCTGCCGGAAAGTCGTTTAACATGGGTGTCTACAGTAATACCGGGCACGCCGTATACATTTGACAGGATTACATTTGCAGTCTTCCTTCCCACCCCTGGAAGTTTTATCAATTCCTCCATTGAATCCGGTACTTCCCCTCCATAATCTTTAATAAGTTTTTCAATGCAAGCCTTAATATTTTTTGACTTATTTTTAAAGAAACCCGTGGGTCTGATATCTTCCTCAAGGGTTTTTATATCTGCTTTTTGATAGTCTTTTATATCTTTATATTTCAGGAATAATTTCTCTGTCACTATATTCACCCTTTTGTCAGTACACTGGGCAGCAAGAATCGTTGCAATCAAAAGTTCTAAAGGATTTTTGTAATCTAAAGTGCAGTCAGCGGCAGGGTAAATTCCCTCCAGGATAGTTATTATTGCTTCGATTTCGTTATCTTTAAATTTTTTCTTCATATAAAACAGCACATTGAAACAAGTTCTGGCAGCCGTTAAAAAATTCTTATATTATTAACTTAAAATCTACCACAATCTAATAATAAAGTCTAATATACATGTATGCTTCTACCTTTATAGACGGCCAAGGAGTTTGCTTTATAATTGCCCGGTAAATCAGTAAATAAAAAGATTCAGAGAGAGATTCGGAGATTCAGGGTCAGACTTACATTCTTTACACTTTACCAAGAATAGCAAAAGGCAAATTTTTTAGGAGAATCAAACGTTATGATAAGATTAAATTTAATAAACTTAAGTTTGCCCCTTAAACATCCGCTTTCCGGTAACCATGCATTCTCTGTTGAACTCTACCACTGGTTAACTCTCGCAAGGCATCGTTAGCTATCCATCTGGCTGTTTTTGAGTTGATTTGTTGAATCTCTTTGGCTGTCTCGATAGCGGCTTTGTTTAAAACGTGGTTTCGTTTACCAATTTGTCGCAAGGCCCAATTGACTGCTTTTTTCACAAAGTTTCTATCATCTCCGGATTCTCTTTTTATTATTGGAAAAAATTTCTGAAATTCACTGTCATCAGACCGTTTGTCGTGAACAGCAAGTTGAGCCATTAAAACAAAGCCAGCCCGTTTGACAAATTCCTCGCTTCTTTCACACCACTCTACAGCCTTCCGATAAGCAAATTCAGTTTTGTCAAAAAGCTTATTACAACACTGGTCACAAACATCCCAAGAGTTGAAATCTTTAACCCAAGATTCCAGTTGCTCTTCAGTGACCATTTGGAGATCATCAATCATGCACGCCATTATCCGACCTTCATGGATACCTGATTCCCATAGTTGTTCAGCAAGGATATGGTTTTTGCCAATTTCCTTGGCTATCTTTCGGAGACTTGGCATAGAAATGCCATAGGTATTTTCCGGGTTGATCCCAAATCGGGCCATCCCGGCAATAGCTTCTGGATCAGATAAGGATTTTAGCTTTTCTAATACTTCATCATATTGCATTTTAAGAAATGGCCTAACAAATAAACTCACAATTCAGGCTTTTATATTTGTTCAAATGATTCATGTCGTAAACGAATCTTCCAGATTCCTTCGTCAAGTATGAATAAAGCTGTCCATACTCCCTTAAGACGGATGTTCACCCTTAAAAAGAGACCTATCCACATATCTAAACCCTTTAATTTCAGTGGGATAGACGACGTGGAGGCAACTTTTTTCTAATGACTACACGTGCCCCCAAACAAGGAAGCAC
>JAXHUS010000426.1:0-3041 GCA_034189305.1 Thermodesulfobacteriota bacterium
CCGTACAAAGTCAAATCATGCCCGTAAGGTCCCTTATCATACAATGTGATTCCTGTTGCTTCGTTTACATCATATGAAGCAAAAAGATCGGTTGGTTTTATAGCGTTTGTTGAGATCTCAAAATATGATCTGTTTTCTACCATAATGTCCCAGGTATACGGGGGAATTTCCAAAGAAAATACCTTTACAAATAAGGCGGTCAACGAAACCCGCGGAGAGATATTGACCTTTAAAGACATGCCTGCCCTTACAATGTTTCATTCAAATAGCGGGGGAATGTGTGCAGGAATTGACGAGGTGTGGGAAATTGAAATTCCCTATTTAACAACACATAGAGATGATTATAGCAATAATCAGCCGCCCTTCAGATGGATTTCAGGAATGCCCAAAAGAAAGATTAAAGAGAAACTTAACACTTTTGGATTAAATTTTAAGGAAATAAAAAAAATTGTTACCATAAGAAAAAGTAAAAGTGGCAGGGTGTCTACTTTAAAGATAATAGGGAAAAATACTGAACTATTCTTAAACGGAAATAGTTTCAGATTGATGGTAACCCCGTACCTTATAAAAAGCACTAAATTTCAGGTAGAAGATACGGGCAAAAATTTTATTTTTTCCGGAAAGGGATTTGGTCATGGTGTTGGAATGAGCCAGTGGGGAGCTTGTATGATGGCAAAATCCGGTCATACTTATAAAGAGATTCTTAAATTTTATTATCCGGACACATCATTAAGTAAGATTCCAGATGTTGACGGCGGTCAGCTATCAGATCCCGGGGAAAGACAGTAAATTCTAAGGATTATTTTTTTTAAACAGGTGGCTGCCCATAATCCGGTTTAAATTTCTTAGAACTATTGCAAGACTCAAACTGAAAATTTAATCTGAAGGATATCCCCATCCTGCACTATATAATCCCTGCCTTCAGACCTTATCATTCCTTTTTCTCTTGCCGTAATCTGGGAACCTGCCAAAACAAAATCCTTAAAGTTTATAACTTCAGCTTTAACAAACCCCTTCTCCATATCAGAATGTATTTTACCCGCTGCTTTTAGGGCAGCAGTGCCTTTAAGGATGGACCATGCCCTGAGTTCAGTACCTACTATGGTATAAAATGTAATTAGATTTAAAAGACTGTATCCTGTTTTAACTATTTGCCCGAGTCCTGACTCCTCCCATCCCAGCTCTTTACGGAACTCTGTCTGCTCTTTTATATCCATTCTGGATAGTTCAAATTCCAGGTCTGTCTGTATAGTTATAACATTGGTTTTTTCTTCTATCGCTATTCTTTCAATAATTTTTTTATGGTCTTTATTCTCCAAAAAGGAATCATCTGAATTTGCTATAAAAAAGATAGGCTTTAAAGTCAAAAGGGAAAACTCCTCAAAAATTTTTTCTTTTGATAAAAAATCTTCATTATTTAACAGGCATTCACCTTTTTCTAAATACTCTTTAGTCTTAAGAAGCACTTCATATTGATATTTAAGTTCCTTTTCCCCAACACGAACCAAACGCTTCAGTTTTTCCAATCGACGATCAATTAATTCCAGGTCTGCAAGTATTAACTCAGTTTTAACAACCTCAAGATCTCGAATCGGGTCAATTTTACCATAAATATGGGACACATCTTCTTTCTTAAAACAACGCAGCACGTGAATAATAATATCCACATTACGAATATGTCCTAAAAATCGGTTGCCCAATCCTTCACCCCTGCTTGCACCTTTAACAAGCCCTGCGATATCTATAAAATTTAAAGTGGTAGGAGTAATCTTTTCAGGTTTTACAATCGCCGCAATTTTAACCAGACGGGGATCGGGAACCTGAACTACTCCATTGTTAGGCTCAACCGTACAAAAGGGGTAATTGGATGCATCTGCAGTACTTGATGTGAGAGCATTAAATAAGGTAGATTTACCTACGTTAGGAAGGCCTACAATGCCACAGATAAAACCCATAGGTTGTAATTGACCGGGTTTGGTTTACAGGGGGTTTTAAAAAGGAGATGTTTACACCCCCTATATCCTATCTTTATATATAACATCGGGGCGAGAGGATTTGAACCTCCGACCCCCTGCTCCCAAAGCAGGTGCGCTTCCAGACTGCGCCACGCCCCGATAGCGATAGGAAATTTATAACACAATATAATAAATTGTTCAATTAAATTATGATCCCCTTCCATTCCTTATTTACAGGCAGGGTCCGGCCTACAGGTACCTTTTAAGTATCAATCTGGCCTTTTTCATACTTTTTTCAGGAACTTTTATCTTCTCATAACGATCTTTTTGGTCCAGAGGCTTTGTCGCGTCCATACCCAGTTTGGAAGTTATATTATAGTCTCCAACTGAAGGATCGATGGGAGAACCAGGGAGTTCATTCATAATGATAATATCCCGGGCGGCCTGAAATCTACTCGACAGTGCCCATTCCACTTCCTCCAGGTTGTATATATCCACATCGTCATCAACTGCAACGGCTTTTTTGATATAATGGTTTCCGGATAATATCCAGAAGAGAACACTTCTGGCTTCATTATGGTTTCGTTGTTTCATAGAAAAGATCACTGTAGTTCCAAGAGCTACCAGCCGCAAATCCTGAACCGACGGAAAGGTCGCTTTCATACTTTTCAGTATCTCCGCCCCTATTGACACGGTCACTGCACCTTCGTCATCCTTTGACCATGGCTCAAAAACAGCATAGACAGGATTTTCCTGATGGGCTATCAACTCTACTTTTATCACCGGATTATTAGAGGTAATATAATACCCTGTACTTTCCCCAAAGGGCCCTTCTGTCTGCCTCACCTTAGGCAGAATTTTACCCTCCAGGATTATCATTGCATGGGCAGGAACCTTCAGATCGACCTTTCTGGCAGTTACTAACTCTACCGGTTTGCCCCTCAGACTTCCAGCAAAGCTTATCTTATCACCAAAGGGAAGCCATACAGTTGAAGCCAGGATAAGAGAAGGCTCTACCCCTATGGCAATGGCTACATCCAGAGGTTTATCCAGCTCCTCGGCGTTTTTATAGTATTCTGTCGATGT
>JAXHUS010000427.1:0-7670 GCA_034189305.1 Thermodesulfobacteriota bacterium
AAAAAAGTTTGACTCTGGCATTCTTAAAGAATGGATTCTTTTTCGGATTTAAAAAATCCATCCTCTCTTTTATTAAAGGAGGTACCCAGTTAGGGTAATCTTTGTAAAGTGTATATGGAAATTTAATGAAATGCTTTATTTCTCTTCTACATGTTACAGGAAAAACTTGTACCTCTGAACTCATACACCCTTAAAATTTGCTGTTTTCTGGTTCTATGCCATTCTGTCTACATGTAATAAATCAATCTGTTTTACCACCCAATTACATTTAAGCAAAAAGAAGGATTTCTATTCAGCCTTTAATCTGTAACAAGCAACTCGTAACATATATCTAAATAATCTTTAACCTTTTACCTACCCTTTCAAAAATCTCCAGCACCCTTATAAGACTTTTTTCATTATGGGTTGCCATGCAGCTGATTCTTAAAATCGCTCCATTTTTTGGAACGGCAGGTGTAATTATTGGATTTGTAAATACACCTTCATCGAACAAAGACTGCCAGAATGTAAAGGTCAATGATTCTTCTCCGATAAATAGAGCAACAATCGAACTTTTATTCATACTTACCTTGAAGCCAATTTCGTATAGCCCTTTTTTTATTAAGTTAGTATTTGTCCAGAATTTATCCCTTCTTTCCGGTTCCTTTTCCACAATCTCAAGGGCAGCAAGGACCGCTGCTACTGAAGGTGGCGGCATGCTGGCACTAAAAATAAATGGTCTGCTGTGATGTTTTACAAAGTCAATTATAGGTTCCTTTGCAACAATAAATCCCCCTATAGAGCCAAAAGACTTACTAAATGTTCCCATTACGATATCTAATTTTTCTTCAAGTCCGAAATATTCACCAGTTCCCCTTCCTCCTTTGCCAAAAACACCTAATGAATGGGCTTCATCTAACATCAAGTTTGCCTTATATTTTTCACATACTTTCATTATATCCGGAAGGTTTACAATATCTCCACTTACACTATAAATACCATCAACTACTATCAGTTTTCCCATATCTTCAGGAAAGTTTGCCAGCAGACTTCCTAAGTGCTTTACGTCATTATGTTTGAACTTAAATATTTTTCCATAAGAAAGGCGACATCCGTCAAGGATACTGGCATGATCTTCCTTGTCAATAAGTAAAATGTCGTGTCTTGTTACAAGAGATGAAATTGTACCTAAATTTGTCTGAAAACCTGTGCTAAAAACCAGCGCATCCTCTTTATTTAAAAACTCTGCAAGCTTTCTTTCCAGTTTAATATGAATATCGAGGGTACCGGTTAAAAGTCTGCTGCCGGTACATCCAACGCCGTATCTATCCACTGCTTTTTTTGCTGCCTCCTTAACCTTTGGATGATTTGCAAGTCCGAGATAATTGTTTGAACCCAGCATTATCACTTTTTTTCCGTCTATTGTCACTTCAGCATCCAGTCCTGATTCAACGGATTTAAAATATGGGTAACAACCTGCATTTTTAAGTGCCCTGGCATCGGTAAAATTATAACATTTTTCAAATAAACGCATCCTTTTCCCTTCGCTTTATTTGTGTGCTCCACCAAAAGCTGAAATAACCGACAAAAATTCCAACAACAACATCCAGAAAATAATGATCTCTATTATAAATTGTAGAAAAGAACAAAGATAATACAACCGGGAGCAAAAGATAGTATAGGGTTTTTTGATACCGCCTTAAGGATAAAAGTGTTACAAATGTTGCAGCAACATGGGAACTGGGCATACAACCTCCATGTAATGCCCCGGTTCTGGTAATAAAATCCTGCAGGGATGTGAAAAAATATCCATCTAATGGTTTTTCATGCAGGGCTGACAGGGCATATCTCGGACCCTCAACAGGAAATATAATGAAACCAATAAAGGAAATATAATATGCTGAAAATAGCGCCAGTAGAAATTCATCAAATTTCTCCTTTTCCCCGTTTTTATAAAACAGGAAAGCTGGTAGAAATACAATAAGATAATATGAAAAATAAGAAAACTTAAAATATTCAGTAAAAAATGGAGTGATAAACCTTTCTAACCATACGGTGGGATAAAATCCAAAGGTTTTATATTCAATCATATTGATTATATAGTCAAAAAAGTCCGGAAAAATTAAATGAATAAATTTTCCAAGCTCTTCATAAATAAAAGGTAAAGATATAATTGGATACCAATTCCGTAAAAAGATAATATATTTTTTTTCATATCTTACAGATAAGAAGCAAATCGTTATAATTAAAAATATATAACAAAAGTGAAATAAAATAAAAATATACCACAATAATATATTTTGGTGAAAAAAAAATATTAACAAATTCAAGATAATGAAATACGAGAACGTAAGCCAATCTATTGGTTTAAATATTTTTTTATTAGCCATTTACAACCATCTATTCTTAATATACCAGGAGGCAGTCTCATTAATTCCATTTTTAAGGGTAATTATTGGCGCGTAACCTAAAAGTTCCTTTGCCTTTTTTATATCACATATCCAGTCCTGCTTCATCTCCAGCAATTTTTGCCTGTTAAAAGCGGGTTCTGTCTTGAATAAGCCCGAAAACATTTCGGAGATGGAAGCACTAAACTTTAATAATGGATAAGGAATTAATAGTTGCATGCCTCTTTTCCCAAAGACTTTCGTCATTATTTCTCCGATTTCTTCCCAGGTGTGGATGCTGTCCCCTGCTAAAAAAAACTTCTCAGAAGAATATTTGCTTTCAGCAGCAAGTATACATCCATTTATGATGTCTGAAACGTGGCATAGTTTGATATATCTTTTTCTGCCCCCTAAAAGGGGTATAATACCTTTTCTGACACATTTAAAAAAGTGAAGAGTATCTTTATCTCCTGGTCCATAAATTGCGCACGGACGAACAATTGTTATTGGAATTTTTTGATTATATTTTTCCAATAACTCCTCCCCTTTTAATTTACTTTTTCCATAATCACTTATAGGACGACAGGTATCATCTTCTTTAACAGATATGCCCATTAAACCGGGGCCTGCTGCCGCAAGACTACTCATATATAGAAACTTTTTAAGCTTTGGATTTATTTCTTCACATGCTTCAATTAAATTTTTTGTTCCTAAAGAATTAACAATATAATATGTTTTAATATTCTTTGATTTTGTAATACCGGCAAGATGGTAAACGTAGTCTATATTTTTTACTGCTTCTTTAAGAGAGTCCTTTTTTGTTATATCTCCTAAAGTAAGTTTTAATTTCAAATTTTTCAGGCATCTTGTATCACTTTTTTCCCTTACCAGACATATAACTTCATAACCTCTTTTTATTAAAGCATGAACTAAATGGCTCCCCACAAAGCCGGTTCCTCCGGTAACAAGAATCTTTTTACTATCATTTTCTGTCATATTAAATTTAGATTACATTTACACTTTATCTTTTGATAGTGTTCCTGTTCAGGTATCAAAAGCCTGTAAAAAATATACAATCCACATTACCTTATATGATTATTAACTTAACTCTTAAAATAAGAAAAATGTCAAATGACAAAGCCGGAAATGTCAAATGAAGTTCAAAATCCAAATGCCAAAAATATTTTAAGAATTCATTATAGCTTCCTTGATTTAAGTCCAAAGACAATCAAAAAAAGGAATGTAAAAAATAAATCTATTTTGACATTCAGTCATTTGGATTTGATTTGGCATTTGGATTTTGACATTTGAACTTAAAAAAATTCAATAATTTAAATAATAGAGTTATCTTTATAATCATTTTAATAAAACAGATTATATTAATCAGCTAAATGTCAAATGGATTGTAACATCCAGAAGTTAAAATTTTTATATATCTATTTGCACTTTGGAATTTGAATATTTTAATACTGAAAAACGGGGCACAACTTAATTAATAAATACAATATATCTAATATAATTAATTTATATTTTTTTAACATCATTCAATTGACAGGGTCAAGATAATTTTCTATTTTAGTAACCGTATGCTTAATATTTTTTCACCGGCCTCCATATTTTTCTTGACAATTAGTATTGCCTCTAATATATAAACCCCTTATATTCTAAAAATAGAAACGAAAATTTTAAAGTTAAACTGGAGTAGATAAATGACTGATATTCATTTCAGTTCATGGGGGGGGGAAATTGTAGACAACAGGGAAAAAGAGAAGAAAGATTACGAAAAGGTTGAAAAGGTTTCCCTGCCGTCACAATTTAAGGAGAATGAAAATATTAAGGCATTGATCGGCTGGTATGGCATTGTTTTAAGGTCAAAAGACGTTAATGTAATTGATCTTTGCAGGGCATACCTGGTTGCCGTACAGAATGAATCCTGCGGTAAATGCTTTACCTGTCGGGTCGGCACCAGAGTTTTAGCAGATGCCTTAACAAAAATTTGTCGGGGAAAGGGTCAGGATGAAGATATGGAAAGCCTTGCCCGTTTGGCCTCAGTTGTTAGAGAAGGCTCAAAATGTAATATCGGCCAGTCCGGACCGATTCCCCTTTTAGATGCATTAAAGTACTTTGCCAAAGATTTTGAAAAAGCAATACAGGGCGGAGGTTCTATTCCGGAAGGCACATATCATTATAAACTTACCGCCCCATGTATGGATGCCTGCCCTATTCATCTAAATATTCCGGATTATATAGAATGCATAAAGGAAGGGAAATTTCAGGAATCCCTGAATATAATTGCAAAAAAGCTGCCCCTTCCGGGAGTAGTTGGGAGAGTTTGTGTAAGACCTTGTGAAATGCATTGCCGCAGAACAATCCTGGACGAACCCGTATCAATAAAATATCTCAAACGTTTTGTAGCTGATAATAATCTGGAAAGAAACATAGAGATTACAGGTAAACAAAAACCTTCGGAAAAAACCGGTAAAGTTGCCATAATTGGCGCCGGCCCTGCAGGACTTACCTGTGCATATCATCTGTCGCTGATGGGACACAAAGTTACTGTTTATGAAAGATTGGCAGAGCCAGGCGGAATGGCGGCAATGGGTATCCCTGATTACAGGTTGCCCAGGGACATCCTCTGTTATGAGGCGGAACACATTCAAAAAATGGGAGTTACTATAAAATATAATACGATGGTTGGGAAGGATGCTAAACTCTCTGATATAGAGAAAGAAAGCGATGCGATATTCATCGGCATTGGTGCTCAATCAAGTACTAATATGGGAGTTGAGGGAGAAGATAAAGGGTATAAAGGATTTATTCCAGGTGTCCAATATCTTCAGGAGGTTAATATGGGAATTGATCCCTATCCACAAGGGAAAAAAGTAGTTGTGGTGGGCGGCGGAAATGTTGCCATTGATTGTGTGCGTTCTTCTTTCCGAATCGGAAAGGATGATGTCAATCTGGTTTATCGTCGAACAAAAAAAGAGATGCCGGCGGACCATGTTGAGATTAAAGATGCTGAAGAAGAGAATGTTAAATTCCATTATTTAACAAACCCGAAAAGAATCCTCACAAAAAAAGGGAAGGTAGTGGGCGTTGAATGTATCAGGATGGAACTGGGCGAGCCGGATGAGAGCGGACGCAGGCGTCCCGTGCCTGTTGAAGGATCTGAATTTGTTATGGACTGTGATATTCTGGTTCCTGCAATAGGACAGGCTATTGATCTTACACTTTTAGAGGGAGAAGATAAAATAAAAACAACCAGAAAAGGGACCCTCATCGTAGATGAATTGACAATGCAAACAAGCAGCCCGGCAGTTTTTTCTGCAGGAGATTGTGTAACGGGCCCTTCAGCCCTTATCAATGCATGTGCAGGTGGAAAAAACGCAGCAATGAATATAGATTGTTTTATAAATGGTAAGGAATTTGAGACATCGAAAGATGATTATTTTGATAAATTTTTTGAGGAAGTTAAAGTTTTTGATCCCACGGAAAAGATAGGCTTTTTGGGTGGGAGAAAAAGACTGCATTTAGAAATGCTTCCACCTCTGGAAAGAAAACAAACTTTTGACGAGGTGGAAAAGGGGTATGATCATCTTGAAGCAATGAGTGAGGCGGATCGCTGCTTGAGATGTTACAGAGTCGGGATGATAGCAGTTTAGTCAAAAAAGGCATTAACAAAAAAAAGGAAAGAGGATGGTCAAATTAATCATTGATGAAAAAGAGGTTACAGTAGCAGAAGGGACTACAATCTTAGAAGCCGCAAAATCCGCGGGAATAAAGATTCCAACCCTTTGTTTTCATGAAAGGTTAAACCCAATAGGTTCATGCAGGATGTGCGTGGTGGAAATTGATGGATTCCCTCACCCCATGACGGCATGTACCACAACTGTTGTAGAAGGGATTAAAGTTACCACCAATTCCGAACAGCTCCATAGAATGAGAAAGGAAACCCTGAAGTTGATTTTAGTCAACCATCCCCTTGACTGTCCCATCTGTGACAAAGGCGGTGAATGCACTCTTCAGGACATGGTTTACGAATTTGAAATAGACGGCATAGAATACAGGGCTGAAAAGGAGAGGAAGGAACCTATATATGCAACCCCCCTTATACGTTACTGGCCTGACAGGTGTATAATGTGTCTTCGCTGTGTCACAGCCTGCAGGGAGATAAAAGGATTGGGAGCTATTGATATTGAAGGCTCAGGCTATGGAGCAGCTATATCTCCTATAAATAAAGATAAATGCGAGTCTTGCGGCGAGTGTATTAATGTGTGTCCTACCGGAGCTTTGACAGAGAATTTAAGCCGGTATAAAGGACGGCCATGGAAGGTAAATCGAGTTATGACTACATGTACATATTGTGGATGTGGATGTCAGCTTGAACTTAATGTATTGGATAACAGGATTATAGGTATTACTACAAAAGACGGTGTCGGCGTAAATAAAGGTAGTTTATGTGTAAAGGGACGTTTCGGATATGAATTTATAGAGAGTGCAGATCGGCTTACCCAACCTCTTATTAAAAAGAATGGAGAATTTCAAGGGGCGACCTGGGATGAGGCCCTGGATCTTGTTGCTGAAAAATTAAAAAACATTAAGGAGTCAAACGGGGCCGATTCAATTGCAGGCCTTTCTTCCGCCCGCTGTACCAATGAAGAAAACTATCTCATGCAAAAATTTATGAGGGCAGTTATTGGAACAAATAATATAGACCACTGTGCTCGTCTTTGACACTCCTCCACTGTGGCAGGTCTTGCCGCAGCATTTGGCAGTGGGGCAATGACAAACCCCATCGCTGATGCATTAAAGTCAGAAGTTATATTGGTAACCGGAAGTAATACAACAGAAAACCACCCGATTTTTGCAAATTATATTAAAGAGGCGGCCTTAAAGAAAGGAACAAAATTAATAGTTGTTGACCCCAGGAAGATTGATCTGGTTGATTATGCAAATATATGGCTCAGACCGAGACCCGGTACCGATGTTGCCTGGACTAATGGCCTGATGCACATTATTATTAAAGAGAATCTACATGCGACAGAATATATAAAGGAAAGAACGGAAGCATTTGAAGAGCTTAATGCCTGTATTAAAAAATATACTCCTGGATATGTTTCAGAGATTACCGGTATCCCGGCCGATGATTTGATTAAAGCCGCCCGTCTTTTCGGAAAGGCAAAACCGGCTTCGATAATGTATGCTATGGGTATTACCCAGCATATAACAGGAACTGATAATGTAAAGTCCCTGGCAAATCTTGCAATGTTATGCGGTAATGTCGGCTTTGAAGGGGGAGGTGTC
>JAXHUS010000428.1:0-7902 GCA_034189305.1 Thermodesulfobacteriota bacterium
TTCAAATATAAGGGGAAGCGATTCCTTCTGGATTTGTTGCCAGAGATCTTCCCCACCGAAACTTTCAATATAGACCTTCATCTTTGGCTCTGTTCCCGAAGGCCTGATTGCAAACCAGGATCCATCATCCAACACGACCTTAACTCCTCCGATGGCGGCATTATTCCCGGGGGCAGTGGTCATCACTTTAGTAATCGACAAACCTGCTAAAGCAGGAATCTTAATTGAATCAGGCGTTAGACTTTTTAATACCGCCTTCTGTTCATCGGCAATCGGGCCATCAGCTCTTTTGTAGAAAGGTTCCCCGTACTGAGGCACTAAAGTATCCTTATAAATTTCAGCAGGTGTTCTACGGGTTTTTGCTAATATCTCGGCGGCTAAAAGGGTGAGGGAAAAACCATCTTTATCCGTTGACCAGACAGATCCATCTTTGCGAAGAAATGAGGCGCCTGCACTTTCTTCCCCACCAAAAGCCAGAGTTCCCTTCAATAGACCCTGTACAAACCATTTAAACCCAACAGGGACTTCATAAAGTTCCTTTTTTAATCCGGTAACAATCCTGTCAATCATGCTGCTGCTTACCAATGTTTTGCCGACTTTAAGATCATTGTCCCAGGCAGGTCTGTTCTGCAATAAATACCAGATGGCTACCGACAGATAATGGTTGGGATTCATAAGGCCGGAAGGACAGACAATTCCATGTCTGTCAAAATCGGAGTCATTCCCCCAGGCAATGTCAAATCTGTCTGCCATAGCAATCAAATTTGCCATAGCATAGGGAGAAGAACAATCCATTCTTATTTCTCCGTCCGTATCAACCGTCATAAACCCAAATGTCGGGTCCACATCCGGATTGACAACTTCTATATTTAAGCCGTATTTCTTTGCAATGGGGTACCAGAAACGGACTCCGGAACCGCCCATTGGGTCAGCACCAATTTTAACTCCACTCTTCTTAATTGTTTCCAGATCAATAACATGTGAAAGGGATTCAACAAATGGAGTAATGAAGTCTTTCTCATATATAGTGCTTGCCCTGCGGGCTTTTTCATAAGGCATTCTTTTTATTTTTGAACTGTTATCGTTCATTAATTGATTTGCTCTATCTTGAATCCACCCGGTCACATCAACGTCAGCAGGGCCTCCATGGGGAGGATTGTATTTAAAACCTCCGTCTTGAGGAGGATTATGGGAGGGGGTAATGACCACACCATCGGCAAATTCGCTTCTCCTTCCTCTGTTGTGTTCTAATATTAAATAAGAAATAACAGGGGTTGGAGTATATTCATCTTTTGCATGGATAACAACTACCAATTTATTTGTTGCAAAAATTTCCAGTGCTGTTCTAAATGCAGGCTCCGACAGGGCATGGGTGTCAAAACCTAAAAATAAAGGGCCGTTTATGCCTTTTGATGCCCTATATTCACAAATAGCACGGGAAATAGCAATAATATGCCCTTCGTTAAAAGTGCCTTTAAGGGATGATCCCCTGTGTCCTGATGTTCCAAAGGATACAGGCCCTCCGGGTTCATTGGTATAGTATGAAGAAACCAATCCTGAAATATTTACCAGCATAGATTTTGGGGCCGGCTTTCCTGCTAAGTCATGTAATGCCATATTGTTTCTCCGTTTTAAGGTAAAAGAATAAAATTGTTTTTTTGTGGATAAAGCGGTTCATTCTCTTTTTTGTTTTAAAATCCTTTTTAATACTTTCCCATTGGGGTCTTTTGGCAACTCATCAATAAATTCTATAACTTTTGGAATTTTAAATTTCGCAAGATTTTTTCCACAGAAGGTTATAATTTCGTCTTTAATTAGCTCTTTACCTTCCTTTACCACAATATATGCTTTAATCTGTTCACCCCATTTTTCATCCGGTATTCCTATAACCGCTGCATCCTTTATTTGATGATGACTATGCAGCACATCTTCTATTTCACGGGAATATATATTTTCTCCTCCGCTTATAATCATATCCACCTTCCGGTCGACTAAATAAATATAACCCCCATCATCCTTATATCCTAAATCCCCTGTATGAAACCAGCCGTTTTTAATAGATTTGGCCGTTTCCTTAATATTATTCCAGTATCCTTTCATTATTTGGGGTCCTTTTGCTGCAATTTCTCCAACCTGTCCGGGCGGAACTATTTTTCCATTGTCGTCAAGTATCCGGATTCGGCAGCAGATTTGCTCCCGGCCTATTGAAAACAATTTTTTTGTTTCTTTTTTAGAACCACAGATTACATGCTCCCCGGGGGATAGATAGGAAAGACACGCACAGGTTTCAGTGACGCCATATTGATTAAGGAATATATTCCCGAAAATGTCAATCCCCTGCTTTAGTAAAGATGTGGGCATCGGGGCCCCCACATAAGAAATCAGCTTGATGCTTTTTAGATCATATTTTTCGCGGTCCGGATAATTTATGAGGGCATTAATCATAGCAGGAACCATCATAGTATGAGTTACTCTTTTTTTTTCAATTATTTTAAGAATGTTTTCAGGGTCGAAATTTGCAATTACCGTTGTATTCGCACGCAAAATATAATGGAGGGTGTCCACCCATACCACATGATAAAGAGGCATTACCTGAAGGGCAATGGATGAAGTTGGCGTATCTATTACGCTTATTTCATTAATTACCGATGAAATTAAATTGCGGCTTGTAAGCATTGCTCCTTTTGACAGGCCTGTAGTCCCGCTTGTGTACATAATAAAAACTACATCATCTTCAGTTAAATTATAAATTGGGGATTTTTCAGGAGACCGCCTCAAAATTTCCTCATAATCAAGGCTGAAACCATGCTCATTTCCAACACCTATTACATGGTTTACTTCCTTTAATACCGGCAAAATTTCTTTTATGGTTGCTTCAAATTCAAAACCTGTTACTAAAATTTTTGCCCCGGAATCTTTGAAAATATGGGTCAGTTCCCGACCTTTAAGCCTGAAGTTGGCAGTAACCGTAATTGCCCCGATTTTTGCCGTGGCAAAGGGAATTTCTAAATACTGATTACAATTTTTTAATAAGACCCCGACCCGATCGCCTTTTTTTACTCCCAGTGCTTTAAGGGCATTTGCAAGCCTGTTGATTCTTAAATTAAATTCATGTGAGGTGAAACTTTTATCTTCAAATTTCACCCTGATTTTTTGCGGATTATTCTGCATGTCCTTTTCTAAAATATCAAGGATTGTCATAGTATTATCCGTAATTTAAAGTTAATCGTATCATAAATTGAATAATTTTAGAGGAAGATATCAAAATTCAGACAAAATTAAAAGTACGGATTAAAAAATTCTTATAATAACCTAATTTTAAAAAGGGGGGGAATATAATTATTGGTGATAATTTTTTGTTTAATTAGTAATTCATATAATATAATTAAACAGCCATTCAGGTAATAAAAATAAAAATTGGAGGGAATAAGTATGATGATTCAATCAATAAATCCTGCAACAGGGGAATTAATAAAGGAATATAAAGAAATGACGGCTCAAGAGGTTGACGATGCGGTAAATAAAGCCCATGAAGCCTTTCTTGAATGGAGAAAGACGGGCTTTGCCGAACGGGCGGAGTTAATGAAAAAAGCTGCCCGTATTTTATTGAAAGGGGCTGATGATTTTTCGGCATTAATAACGCAGGAGATGGGCAAGCCGGTAAAAGACGGGAGGAAAGAGGTGGAAAAATGCGCTATGGTTTGTGAATATTATGCTGAAAATGCCGGGAAGTTTTTAAAGCAGGAAATAATAGATAATGATACGGGAAAAAGCTTTATTACCTTTAACCCGTTGGGAGTTTTGCTTGCTGTGATGCCCTGGAATTTTCCTTTCTGGCAGGTATTTCGGTTTTCTGTGCCTGCTATAATGGCAGGCAATGCATGTATACTGAAGCATGCATCCAATGTATCGGGCTGCGGGCTGGCAATTGAAGAAATCTTCAGAAAGGCGGACTTTCCGGAAAATCTGTTCCGTACCCTGGTAATTAACAGCAGCGGGGTAGGGGCAATAATTGAAAATCCCCTGGTTAAGGCGGTAACCCTCACAGGCAGCAGTTCTGCCGGCAGGGAGTTGGGGAAAAAGGCCGGTGAAATGCTGAAAAAAATTGTCCTGGAATTGGGAGGAAGTGACCCTTATGTGATTCTGAAAGATGCCGATATGGAATCCGCTGTGCATACTTGTGTCGCAAGCAGACTTATAAATTCCGGTCAGACATGTATTTCTGCAAAAAGGTTTATTGTGGTTGAATCAATTCGGGAAGAATTTGAAAAGCTTTTTGTTGAGGAGATAAAAAGAAAAAAGATGGGGGTTCCTATGGAGGAAGATACTATTGTAGGTCCTCTTGCCAGAGACGATTTAAGGGCTAACCTTCACCGACAGGTGGTTGACAGTATTAAAAAAGGTGCCAGATGTCTTGTTGGCGGGAAAATGCCGGATGGCAGGGGTTTCTTTTATCCACCCACTGTCCTTGCTGATGTTCAAAAGGGAATGCCTGCATATCATGAAGAACTGTTTGGGCCTGTAGCGGCTATTATTTCAGTTAATGATGAAAAGGAAGCAATTAAAACAGCAAATGATTCCGTATTTGGATTGGGCGCAGCCGTTTTCACAAGAGATATAATCAGAGGAGAGGAAATTGCGGCATATGAATTTGAAGCAGGGTCCTGCTTTGTTAATGATTTTGTAAGGTCAGATCCGCGTCTGCCCTTTGGAGGCATAAAAGAAAGTGGTTATGGTCGTGAATTGTCCCACTACGGCATCAAGGAATTCGTAAATATTAAAACGGTTTTTGTTAAGGACAGGCCATTAAGACTTTCAACTGATTAATGAAAATGCTGCAAAATCAATATGACGTTATAATCATTGGAGCCGGCCCGGCAGGGTTAATGGCTGCTATTGAGAGCTATGAACCTCATAGAAAGATTGCAGTTCTTGAAAAAATGCGTGAACCTGCACTGAAACTAAAGATTTCCGGAAAAGGACGATGCAATATTACCAACAGTGCCGAGTTAAAAGATTTTATCTCACATTTTGGCAAAACCGGAAGGTTTTTAAAGTTTGCTTTTTCAGAATTTTTTAATGCAGAATTACTTAAATACTTTGAAAAGCTTGGAGTTCAGTTTAAGCTTGAACGCGGCGGGCGTTACTTTCCGAAAAATGATAATGCAATGGAAATTGTAAAAGCATTGCTGAATAAAATAGATTCATTAAATGTGCATATATCTGCTAATTCAGAAGTAACCGGCATTAAAAAGATGTCCGATGACAAATTTACCGTTACCGTCAATAAAAATATTCCTGGAATGAGTAAAAACAGGCAACGCATTAAAATAAAAGCAGATAAAGTTGTACTTGCAACCGGAGGGAAATCATATCCCGAAACAGGCTCAAACGGAGCGGGGTTTAAACTGGCTGCTCAACTGGGGCATACGATTACGCCTGTTTTACCATCCTTGGTGCCTGTTTTGACTAAAGGGGACACTGCAAGCAAACTTCAGGGATTAACCTTAAAAAATGTAAAGGTAAAACTGTGGTGTGATAGTAAAAAGGTTGATGAACTTTTTGGTGAAATGCTTTTCACCGAATTTGGCGTTTCCGGTCCGATAATTCTTTCTTTAAGTAAAACTATTGTAAAACATATTAGTGAAAAAAAGAAAGTTATTATTTCATTAGATTTAAAACCCGCCCTTGACCATGAAGCGGTTGACCGAAGATTATTAAAAGAGATAGATGAGCATGGCAAAAAGAACTTTAAGAGTTTATTAAAAAGACTGCTGCCTGTAAAATTGATTCCCGTATTTACCGGGATATTAAAAATATCAGAAAAGAAAAAACTGAACCAGCTCAACTCTGAAGAACGAAAAAAGCTGAAAATGTTATTGAAAGAATTCCCCTTTGAAGTAACAGGGACAAAATCCTTTGACCATGCTATTATAACATCCGGCGGAATCTGCATAAACGAGATTAACTCCCGGACAATGGAATCAAAACTTATTAAAGGTTTATATTTTGCGGGTGAAATTATAGACGTTGATGCCGATACAGGGGGCTTTAATTTGCAGGCTGCTTTTTCTACGGGATGGGTTGCCGGACGGGCTATAAATTCAGCGCTCAATAGAGCCGACAATAAAAATCTTATTAAAAAATATGGGAAAGTATACTCCCATAGGTAAGAACATTTTCCCCGTAACGGTTATTAATTTTATCCATAACCTCAGTTAATTTTATCGCCCTGCGGTCTTCAGGGAAAAGGGGTAACTGCTGTGACCGGAGTGTAAGGTTACATAAGGCTATGCCGAAAAGCCTTATCTTTTTCTGAATTTTTAAGGAATCATAGATTCCTTTAGCAACCTGGTAGATTTCCCTGTCCTTATTAATAAAACGGTTTATTGTCAGTTGCTTGCTAAAGGTAAAAAAGTCATGATAACGTATTGTTAACCTTACTGTTTTACCGGTGTACAGACCTTTCCTTGCCCTCCTTCCCACCATTTCAGAAAGGAGCAGAAGGTATGGATAGGCTTCGGTCCGCAGGTAAATATCCTTCTTAAGGGTCATGCTGTGTCCTATGGATTTAGCTTCCTCTTCAGAACCCATTGGAATTACAGGTCGATTGTCAATGCCCTTTCCCAGGCGTTGTAAATCTTCTCCAAAGATTCCAAAGTGTTTTTTTAGAATCTTAACGGGATATCGTCCCAGTTGGCCACATGTAAGAATTCCCAGCTTTTTTAAATGTTTACCCGTCTTTTTTCCGATCCCCCAGAGTTTTTCTACGGGCAGGGTCTCTAAAATGTCAGATATTTCCTCCTTTTTAAGTTCAACAAGCCCACCCGGTTTGGCCATTTCGGAAGCCAGCTTGGCAAGCAGCTTGTTAGGAGCGATTCCAACCGAGCAGGAAAGCCCCAGGGCTTTACTAATCCTTTTTTTTATATCAAGCCCTACATCCAGAACACTTTTAAACCTGCCCGGAAAACTTGTAAGATCAAGGAATGCCTCGTCGATAGAATAGGCTTCCAGCATGGAGGTATAATCCCAGAGGATTTCCATTATGCGAGTGGATGTGTGGATATATTTGTTTTTATTCCCCGTCACCAGAATGAGGGAGGGACACAATTTTAAAGCCTCATATTTGCTCATTCCGGTTTTTATTCCAAAGTTCCTTGCCTCATAAGAACATGTAGCAATAACCGTCCTTTCTGCGGAACCAATAACCCCTACAGGCTTTCCCGCAAGTCCCGGATTTATAACCCTTTCCACCGAGGCAAAAAAAGCGTCCATATCGATATGCAGGATTAAAGGAAACTGTTTTTTAGGTGATTCTATCAACATCCTATCCTTTAACCCAAAAATTCCAGTAGCAATTTTTGGTAAATTAAAAATTCAAATAGAAAAATGCAAAATAAAGGTAAGGTACAGGGTATAAGGTACAAGGTACCCTACACCTTATACCTTAACCCTGATAGCAAAGAATAAAAAAGTGAAATTAAATTTTCCCATTTTCCTTTTGCATTGCCCGAAAAATGCAAACGCATTTTTTGGGTTTAAGGGTTCAACCTTTAAGCCTGTTTTTTCCACCTTTAACCATGCACCTTGTACCTTGTGTTTGTCATTCATTTGTCATTTCCCGCTCTGGAATTTATTATCTTTAACTATGTCTCTTATAATGCCCGTTACTTTTCCGATAATAGCAAAGTTTTTTGCGGAATCCCGAATAATTATGGGCTGAAATGCCGTATTGGCCGGGTGGAGTTCAACCCGCCCCTCTTTATAACGAAATTTTTTTAAAGTGGCCTCGCCCTCCAGAAGGGCTACCACTATATCCCCATTTTCTGCAACAGGCTGAGGATGGACAAGGGCATAATCTCCGTCAATGATTTGCTCTCCAATCATGGAATCTCCCTCTAC
>JAXHUS010000429.1:0-4418 GCA_034189305.1 Thermodesulfobacteriota bacterium
AAATAAATAACACTCGAAAAGGAAAAGTAATTCCAATAGAAGTGAATCTTGAAACATACGATTTAAAGGTGGAAATAGTAGAAAGGGTAAGGGCTCCAAAGTTGGTGGATTTGCAAGGAGCAAAGGTTATTGTTGCAGGTGGGGCCGGAGTGGAAAACCAAAAAAATTTTAAGTTAATAGAAGAGCTTGCTTACACCCTTGGAGGGACAGTTGGAGCTTCCCGCGCTGCTGTGGATGCGGGCCTTGCTTCCCACCATCATCAAATAGGCCAGACAGGGACTACAGTACGACCAAAACTTTATATAGCATGTGGTATTTCAGGTGCAGTTCAACATTATGCAGGAATGAATCAGTCGGGTAAAATTATTGCAATAAATACTGATCCTGAGGCTCCAATATTTGAATTTGCTCATTATGGAATCGTTGGAGACTTAAAAGAAGTAATCCCTAAAATGGTAAAAGCTTATAATAATTTGAAAGAAAATGACTAATTTTTTTACCGATAATGAAGATTTACTCTTCCATTTAGAAAATACAAATTTGGATGAGATGATTACTATTCATGAAAAGAATTTTGAGGAATCCAGGACTTATGACCATGCGCCAGGAGATGTAGGTGATGCATTGGATGGTTACAGAAGAGTACTTACAATGGTAGGGCAATTAGCTTCAGATTATTTTGCTCCGCGATCTTCCCAGATTGATGAGGAAGGAACCACATTAAAGCAGGGAGAAGTAATATATGCAAAAGGTATTCAGGAATCTTTAGAGATGTTACGAAAAGCGGATCTTATGGGAATAAACCTTCCTCGTAAATATGGCGGACTTCATTTTCCACAATTTATTTTTAATATGATGGTGGAAATTATATCTCAGGCTGATGCAAGTCTTGAGAATATATTTGGTCTTCATGGAGTGGCTGAAATTATTGATCTTTATGGTGATAAAGAATTAAAAGATAAATTTCTTCCTCTTTTTTGTTCAGGTTATGTTACTGGAGCCATGGCATTAACGGAATCACAGGCAGGAAGTGATCTTCAGAATGTCCAGCTTAAAGCAAAAGAAAATAATGATGGAACATGGTCACTTAATGGTGTTAAACGATTTATAACAAATGGGAATGCCGATATATTATTGGTTCTTGCACGATCTGAACCTGACTCATCAGGTGGTCTTGGTCTCAGTCTTTTTTTGTGCGAAAAAGGAGACACAATTAAAATTCGTCGTTTAGAAGATAAAATGGGGATTCATGGTTCCCCTACATGTGAACTCCAGTTTACTGATACGAAAGGATTTTTAATTGGGGAAAGGCGACGAGGTTTGGTTACATACGTTATGACATTATTAAATGGGGCAAGGCTTGCAACTTCAGCCCAGGCAGTAGGAATATCCCAGGCTGCATATAACGTAGCCCGAGAATTTGCATATTCCCGCAAGCAATTTGGTCAAAGAATTGAGAGTTTTCCACAAATAGCTGAGATCCTCATAGAAATGCAAACAAATATAGAAGCTGCCCGCGCATTAAATTTAGAAACTGCTTATATGTTGGATATTGGATTTGGGCTCTTTAAAATATTAGAAGAAAATAAATGTACTAAAGAAGAGTACCCAGCCCTTAATAAGAAAAGAAAACAAATAGAAAGATTGATAAATTTTTTAACCCCATTAGCCAAATATTTTGGTACCGAAAAGAGTCTGGAAATTACTTCTTTTGCCATTCAAATTCTGGGAGGGAGTGGTTATATGAGGGACTATCCCTTGGAACAATATTTTAGAGATGCCCGAATAACCACTATATATGAGGGAACTTCGCAGATTCAGATTGCAGCGGCATTAAGGGGAATACTTGGCGGAAATGCAGAAAAATATTTTTCCACTTTAGCTACAGAAGTATATGTGCGACCATTAATAAAGCTTGCCAGAGAGATGGAAAAGGCAAGGAAGTTGTTGGATAAGGCTTTACACTATTTAGAAGGGAAAAAGGATAAACTATATATTGATCTGGTTTCTAAAGACCTTGTAGATATAACATCTGATATAATTATCGGATATCTTTTCCTCCGTCAGGCAAAAAGATCGGATCGCAAATTTATTATGGCAAAAAGATTCATTCACTATCTCCTTCCAAAAGTCAGAATGAGAACAGAAAAGATTTTAAAAGGAGATAAGACAACCCTTTCTCATTTTCAACTTCTTGCAGGGCCTCCAACAAGAAAGTAAAGAAGCTTGCTAAGAGAGTAAGCTTTTGCCTTATCCCAAGTTCATGAAAAAAACAAGGGGAAATGCCTGACTGGATTTTCCTGAGTTCTGAGAGTACTCTTTTTTCTGAGGGGAAATTGGCCTGAATCAATTGGGCAACCATCAACCCAAAAATTGCAGTTACAATTTTTAGTAAATTCAGAATGTAAAATGTTAGCAAAGAATAAAAAAGTGAGATTAAATCTCCCCCATTTTCCTCTTGCCTTTTATGTTTTGTACTGCCTAAAAAATTCAAACGCATTTTTTGGGATAAAAGTTTATAAAATACTGAAAAAATAAAAAAATTTTCAGGAATCTCAAGGAAATTAAATTTATTGAAATATTAAGAAAAAGATGATATATATAGTGTAACCTATTAAAAATAAAGATTTATTTGAGTCTTTCAATAAATACTATGGAGTAAAAATGAAAAAGGTTGGCATTATAAAAGATGAGAGATATTTTAACCACATTACTTCAGATTTTCACCCTGAAAGCCCTGGAAGACTAAAAGCAGTTTATGATGTAATCGACTCTTCTGAAGTAAAAGATAAACTGATGCTGATTCCGCCAAGAATGGCGGTTGAAGAAGAATTAACATTAAACCACAGTACGGCCTACATAAAAACGATAGCCGCAACCGCAGGCAAGAATTATACTATGCTTGATCCGGACACTTCGGCGTCCCCTCTTTCCTGGGAGACAGCCTGTCTTGCAGTTGGGGGTCTGCTTAACCTGGTGGACAAAATTATGGTCGATGAAATAGACCGTGGTTTTGCGATAATAAGACCTCCGGGACATCATGCTGAAAATAGCAGATCGATGGGTTTTTGTTTATTTAATAACGTTGCTATTGCCGCAATGTATGGGATTAAAAAATATTCCTGGAAAAAAGTCTTAATTGTTGATTGGGATTTGCACCATGGAAATGGGACTCAGAATTCCTTTTATGATAAGGATCAGGTGCTTTACTTCTCAACGCATCAATACCCTTATTATCCAGGTTCCGGAGGATATAACGAAGTTGGAGAGGGAAAGGGTGCAGGTTTTACTGTAAATATCCCCCTTGCAGGGGAACAGGGAGACCATGATTTTCTTTCAATTTTTCAGGAAATTCTATATCCAATAGGCAAGGAATATTCACCGGATATTGTTCTTGTTTCCGTGGGCTTTGATACATATTTTGAAGATCCATTAGGATCGATGAATGTAACCCCTGAAGGATATGCATTGCTTACTGACGTTTTGCTTCAGCTTGCCCGAGAATGTTGCGGGGGTAAAGTTATTTTAGTTCTCGAAGGAGGATATCACCTGAAAGGTTTGGCAGCCTCTGTTTTGTCCGTTTTAAAGAAACTTTTGTCTTCTGACGGAGACTTAAAGGAATTAATGCCTGCTGACTTAATGCCATCAACTATTACGGTTTTAAATCAGGTTAAAAAGGTTCTGGGCAAATTCTGGCATAATATTTAAAAATAAAAGAAAACCAATCATCTCAACATTTTTAATCAGCCATTTCTAAAAAAGTTATTAATTTAAAATGGAGCTAAAAAATTTTAAATTATTAGAGGAAAAAATATATCTAATTACAAAAAATTATAGGAAACTCCTTACTGAAAAAGCAAGGTTGGAATTAGACTTAAAAGAAAAAGAGGAGCAGAGTAAAATTTTGGATCATAAGATTAAAGAAATAAATGACATCCATGATTTGTTAAAAAAGAAGTTAAAAGATATAATAAAAAAAATTGAAAAATTTACCGGGTGAAAAAGAATAATTTTTTTCAATATTCGGAATAAAATCTTGATAAAAATAGATATTTTAGGTAAAATTTATACTGTTACAAGTGAAATAAATGAGGAAAAGTTAAAAGAAATAACCGAATATTTGAATAAACAGGTTAAAGAAGTTTCAAATCAAGTTAAATCAAATTCAGAGATTAATATATTAATTTTAACTGCATTAAATGTTACGAATGACTATTTAAAAATGAAAAATTATAAGGAGGAATTAATAAGGGGTATTGAAAGTCGGTCTTTATTGTTAAATAATTTAATAGATAAAAACCTATTGTGAATAGAATTAAAAGGGTAGCTTATATATGATCTAATTATAAATAGATAAATAGAGGAATAGGTTTTTCGAGAAAAAAGTGAATGGAAGGAAAGATATATTTAAAACATAA
>JAXHUS010000043.1:0-2125 GCA_034189305.1 Thermodesulfobacteriota bacterium
AGGTCGCCGGCTTATCTATTGACCCGAAAAAGAGTGTGGAGGAACTGAGAGAGCAGGTTGGGGAGGCGATTAAAAAAATTGATCATGGGCAGGGGGTTTTGATTCTGACCGACATGTTCGGGGGAACCCCTTCAAATATATGCCTTTCTTTTTTAGAAGAGGGAAAAGTGGAAGTATTGACCGGGGTCAATCTTCCTATGTTGATCAAATTATCCGGAAATCGTGACAAGAAAAAACTTGGTGAGTTGGCTGCTTTTATGATGCAATATGGCAGAAAGAACATAACCCTTGCAAGCGAAATCCTCAAAATGAAAAAAACCAGCTGATAACATGGTGATTGGAATCGGGCGCTTCGCGGATTGACTTAATCCCTACGGGTTGCCCGGATGATTTTTTTTTAACTCTTTCTTATAACTTTCCCCTCGCGGGTTATCTGGATTCCCTCCAGTTTTAAAAGTCTTTTTTTTAGATCTATTCCATTGGAAAAACCACCCATTTCTCCATTTCCTTTGACAACCCGATGACAGGGGATCAGGATCGGGAATGGATTTCTTCCCAATGCCTGCCCCACTGCCCGAGCTGCCTTGCCGCTTCCCATTTCCTCGCTGATCCAACCATAGGTTCTTACTTCCCCGTAAGGAATGATTTGGGTTTTTTTCCATACTTTCTTTTGAAAAGAAGTAGTCCCGGATAGATCCAGGGAAAAATATAAAGAGACATTTTCTCCTTTAAAATACCTTATTAACTTCTCGATTAGCTGGATAAAATATTCATCATTTATCTTTGCCGCCTGATATTTAGATGTAATATACTTATTAACCATGGTTTTTTGAGACATGGGTAAGATTATTTCTAAAAGCCCCCTTTTCCCTCCGACCAATCCACACCACCCCAGGTTTGTTTTAAAGATTGTATAGGATATCGACATATATAATCCTTTCATAAACATACCAGTTTATCGCAAAATAATGAGAAATCTCAATTCCGTATTATAGGAAAAGACCGGAAGGAAATATTCAATTTGTTGACACTACACCATTTATCTATTTTACCTTATTCTATCAGATTTTTTCGCAATTATTTTCGTAAAATTTATATTGACAATTTTTTCATTTCGGATTATTTTTCTAAACATTGTATTTTTTATATCAAAAATTGAATGCCGGTGCCATAGAAGTGTAAAAAATTGCGACCTCGGAAAACTTTTTTCTAGGCCAGCGGAAAATGACTTGCCCCTCCTGCGTTCAAAAAGGATTAGGGGTTGCTGGTTTTCATGGTCCTTTCACATAATTCGGACAAGCCGAAAGAAAGCCCACAAATTTTACTCAAAGGATTTTAATTAAAGGCCGCAAACAATCCGATTAAATTTTTCCGAGGATTTATTGAGATTTGGTGGAAAAATTATGATTTATAAGTCAAGCAGAATTTTTCCAAGAGACCATTATATCATTCTTTTCGGAATCCATTCATCCGCAATCGCTCAAATTCTCCCATTTCCCTAGTTCATTTCTGACTGACTTGTAGACCAGATCCTGAAATAATATTTTCAATTTTCTAAACCAGCTTCGGAAGTTAGTTGTTTTTACTATTTTTATTTCATAATTGCCATTCAAATGTTGCATTCATCCCTGCCGAAAGAGGCCGACAGGAAAAATATTATCTTTCATATTGTTTTATTCTTAATAAGTTAAAGAAAATCAAGGACGTTTTATTTATTTCAATCGCATTTACTTTTTGGGGAGGTATATTTGATGAAAGAAAATTATATAATTTATGTAGACAATGGAGGGACTTTTACTGATGGCTTTCTGGTGAAAGAAGATGGAACATTTGTCACCGGAAAGGCCTCCACTACTCCTTATGACCTTTCAGAATGCTTATTTGATACACTGGAGAATACCATCCAAGGAACAGGAGAATCGGTTAAGACCGCCATGAAAAAAACCGAGGTCCTGGGATTCGGCACCACTGCCGGCACCAATACTCTTCTTACCCGGCGTGGCTCTCCCAGGATTGGCCTGATTACCACCAAAGGTTTTGAAGATACCACCATGATTATGCGGGCGGTGGGACGGGTGGCGGGTTTACCCTTCGAAGAGGGGATGCATATAGCCGGTCCCGATAA
>JAXHUS010000430.1:0-12304 GCA_034189305.1 Thermodesulfobacteriota bacterium
GCCTAAGTTCACTTTAATCGTTCCCCCCTATGACCTACTGCCATTTACGGCTAATTTCACAATTCCGGCAACATCCAGGACAATCCCAACGCTGCCGTCCGCCATAATAGTACCCCCTGAAACACCGGGGATCCCCTCCATGTCCGCCCCAAGACTTTTTATTACTGTGGACTGCATGCCGACCAGATCATCCACTAAAATACCAATTCGGTTGCCATTATCTTCCACTACTACCACCAGAACTTCCATCGAATCATCCTTTGCATTTTTAATATCAAAAAGATGGGAAATTCGAGCCAGGGGGATAAGTTGACCTCTAGCTTTAATCATCTCCCCCCTATTAAATACCGTTGATATTCCTTCTTTGCCTGTCCTGAATGATTCTACTATGGAGACAGTAGGAATAATGTAGCGATCCTCGCCTACCCGTACTATCATACCATCAATGATTGCCAGTGTTAACGGCAGGCGGAGGTTGAAAATGCTGCCTTTGCCCGGTTCCGAGTTAATCTCCACACTGCCCAGCAATTCCTCAATATTCCTTTTCACTACATCCATTCCAACACCACGCCCAGAGACATCGGTTACTTTTTCTGCTGTGGAGAAACCCGGTTCAAAGATCAGGTTATAAACTTCCCGGTCATTCAATTTCATTCCATCTTTAAACAGTCCCTGCTCCTTTGCTCTGGCAAGTATGACGTCCCGATTCAATCCACGTCCATCATCCTTGATCTGAATGTAAACATTGCCGCCTTTATGGAACGCATTAAGTTCTATATGTCCTGACTCGATCTTTCCTGCCTTCAGTCGCTCTTCCGGACTGACCTCAATTCCATGGTCTACTGCATTTCTCACCAGATGAACCAGGGGATCACTAATAGAATCAACCATACTCTTGTCAAGTTCCGTATCTTCTCCGGACATGGAAAATTCTATGGGCTTTCCCGCCTTTTTTGACAGATCCCTTACCATTCGAGCCATTTTTTGAAATGTTGACCTTACCGGTATCATCCTTAAGGAAAGGCTCATATCTTGCATTTGACGGGTAATTTTCTCCATCTGCGACAGATTTTTAACAATCCGCATTGATGCTCCATCTCTGATTTCCCTGTCATGGGTTATCATGGATGAAATAATAACAAGTTCTCCAATAGTTTCCATCAGAAGATCCAGACGCGCAGAATCCACCCTTAAAGATTCTTTTAACTTCACCGTCTTGTTCTGCTGCTGCTCCCTCAATCCTTGAGCTATTTTCTTTGCGGAAATCCCATATTTGACCAGCATTTCGCCTAATTTTGGTCTGGGTTCCTCTGCTTCTTCCTGTTTTTTAAGTGCGGTATCAACCATCTTCTTTGTCACCACCCCGGCATCTATAAGTATTTCACCTAATTTCCTGTCTGGTTCTACTGATGAATCCGACATATCGGAAACTGGCATTCCAGAAACCATGCCTTTAATTAAGGAAAGAAGCTTGAAATATGAATTGTCTACTATAAAGGTCCCTCCGCTTTCCAGAACGCCCCGGACACCTTTTATCAATTTCTTCATGGTATCTGCAGCATCAAAGATTACGTCAACGGCATTACCTGATAAGATAAATTCTTTCTTGCGGGCTTTATCCAGTAATGTTTCCGTATGATGTGCCAGACCGGCAATTTCGTCCATCTCTAAAAATCCTGCCACCCCTTTTATTGTATGGAATGTGCGAAATACGGCATTTAATACCTCTTCATTCCCGGGATAAGTTTCAAGGGATAGGAGCTGGACATCAAGGGTATTCAAATTTTCTGTAGTTTCGTAAATAAAATCGGCAATAAGTTCCAGATCTCCTTTAATTGAGACTTCTTTTTCTCCTTCCTGTATTTTTTGGGATGTATCCGGCTTAGAAACTTCTTCTGTTCCTTCCTTTTCCACATCTTCTACTTCCTTCTTAAATTTTTCATCAGGGACGGGAGCGGAAATTCGGGAAATGATTCCCTCCACCGGTTCAGGTGCGGTATCTTTCCCTTCAAAGGATTTAAAAGTGCGGTAAAACCAATCCTTTACCATAAGAAGTCTGTCAATGGGCAGATTTTTCCTGTTGACGTCAATAAAATCTTCTGTGACATGACACAACCGCTCAACATCGTCAAAACCCAAAATTCCGGCCTCTCCCTTTAGAGTGTGAATATACCTTTTAATGGCCATAAGAGTATCATCATTATTTTCTCTCTCCAGGAGTAGAACATCCGCCTCCATCCCCTGGAGTCCTGCATCCTGCTTGCTCAGAAACTCGAAAAAGATGTCTTCATCCACATGGGGGGGCAAGGCAACCTTTTCAGGGATATCTTCCTTTCCTTCTTCTTTGCTGATTTGCATACCCAATCCTTCAGGAAATGTTACTTCTTCTCCCCGCCCGTCTCTTACAATGGCTTGAATAGAAGAAACAGTTTGCGAAAGTATAGCAAAAGCAGAATTCCAGTCAGATAATCCTTCTAACATTATTTTTTCGAGAATTTCTTTTGCAGATGAGGCTGCCCTACCTAACAAATTCAACCCCTTTTTTTTCGCCTCTTTTTTAATATTCAAAAAGTGCGTCTGCAGGCTGTATAAGTCCTGTAAATTGTCAGGATCCGTTTCCACTAATGCCGCTGCAAGTTCTTCTATCTGTTTGTTTAATTTATTCCGTGCCATTTTTACATTTCTTAAACATTAAAAAAGACCTTTAAAAAACTTTTAAAATAGTTGTTCCTATTTTTAATTTAAACTCAATAAAGCAAAAACTATAATAAAATAATAAAATAACTTTCTGTTCTATTGTTGCTATTAATTATCTTAATTATAATTTATTTCATGTTTTTTTAGCTTTTATGATAATATTTTGTCATAATGTTAAAAATTATTTATTACTTTTTTAAACTTACTATATATTTTTTATATATTATATTTTCTATAATTATCTTTTCGGTAAACAGATTTAAATCTTTAGCAAAATAATAATTGTGTTAACTCAAAGATAAAATTATAGCTTATAAAAGATAAAATTAGACTAACTCAGATTCAAAATTATACTTATCTTGTATAGTGAATCACTTTTAATATTTTTCCTTTATGCCATAAACGAACCTCACAACGATCATTACGAGGTACTATATGGAGTTCAATCTCAGTTCCTTGAGGTAATAGAACCGGAATAGAAATCTTATTGCTATTCCAAGAAATTTGATTATAACCATTTACTTTTCTTTCCTCATGCAAGCAAAAAATATCTTTAATTGATATGAATGGGGACCTTAATTTAAAAGGTTTGAAAAAAGTTCTTCCTTCTTTGAATGCTCTTTGTAACCTGATTCCTGGTATTTCTTCTGTGGTACTATGAACTTGTTTTTCATTATATCGATGCAATTCTTGTTGCAAAATAAGTTTAGCTTGCCGAATGTCAGTTACATGCTCGTGAGCACATCTACGAACAATTCTATCCTGTAGCCAACGATATGGCCGTTCTATTTTGCCTTTAGCTTGAGGAGATAAAGCATACCATACCTGTATACCGCACTTCTTGACCACTCTTTCCCATTGGGTGAGAACTTCATCAGTTCCTTTTACCTGGTTATACCAAATACTATCCTTATGACAAACAAAGCGAAAAATAGAATGATTATCCACATAATAGGCTAATCCCACTCCATATTTTAAAATTACTGACTCTGTTGCTTTTATATGTGCCCAGGTTGTCTCTACCTCAACAAAATCTGCATACAGAAGATAACGACTATAGTCTTCTAATGTTGTTATTAATGTCCATTTTTTATCTGCATAAGGAGACCATTTGTGATGGGAGGAGTCGTGTTGTAATAGCATTCCAGCTGCCTCAGTTACTACCTCCCGAGGAAGCGCTTTCTCTTTCTTACGCTTAGGTATAAAATATCCCCATTCCTTTGCTCTGTTACGCACAGTTTGAGCAGAAATCTTCCGGTTAAGCCGTTTTACAACATTATCTCTTATTGCTGCATAGTTGTATTGCCAGACAGGTATCTCTCTATCCCCGATTAATCTTCTGTCCCCTTTTAATTCTTCACGAATTGCTGTATCTACTTCCTTTGGTAAATGATGCTGTGGTTTGTTTCTGGCATACGCGATGGTAAACTTTTCAGGAGCCTTCCGATATTCCTTTAAGATTTGATAAAATCTGCCCTTTGTACATTCTAATTGTTGTAATGCCTGATATAAACTGATCGTTTTATTGATATACAGGTCTAATAACAGTTTTATTTGGTCATCTGTAAATTTTTTGTGAAGCTGTTCAGCCATTTTCTCCTCCTTTGTAGCTATTTTAACTAAAAGGAGAAGTATAACCCAACCAATCCAGCTTCTTTGATGAATTTGCTTCATTACTTCAGCTTAAAAGTATAATTTTATCTTTTGCAAAGTATAATTTTATCTTTTACCTAACAGCAAAATAATAATTGTTGACGTAAATAAAAATAATTGTTAATAAATAAAGTGTAATAATAGCAAATTTACATTATAAAGAAACTATAGAAAAGGGGTTTTATTATGATAAAGGAAGATTGGATAGGAACCATTGAAGCAGCAAAATTTTGCAGTGTATCCAGACCCGCCTTCAGGAAATGGATTGACCAGGGGCTTATAGATGCCTATATAACCCCTGGAGGCACGGCAAGGGTACCGGTACGAGGGCTAATTAAAACCATGAAGAATCACAGGATGCCCATTCCGGATGAATTAACTCGACTTTGTTATACAAGAATTCTAATTGTGGATGATGAAGAAGAACATAGAAATATTATTATTCAAGCCCTTGCAGACAATGAAAGTTATAAAACGGAAACGGCCGAAAATGGTTATGAAGCTTGCATACTAATGGGTGACTTTAGACCTGACCTTATTATCATTGATTTAATGATGCCCTTAATGAATGGGGTGGGGCTCCTCAAAGAAATAAGGGCCAATTCCATTACTAAAAATGCCAAAATAATAGTGATAACAGGCCATCCTGAAAGCTCTGAGGCTGAAGAAATTATAAAAATCGGGGTAGATGCTTTTTTTCCAAAACCGATCAAACTTTTTGAGTTGAAACAGAAAATTGAGGAATTGGCGGTTATTTAGCAGAGCATTTTCTCATTAACATAGCAATTATAAGACAGCTTAAGCATGTTAGCATACTCCTGTGGATTTTTGCAAGTTAATACAGGGG
Organism: Thermodesulfobacteriota bacterium; assembly: GCA_034189305.1. GTDB lineage: Bacteria > Desulfobacterota > WTBG01 > JAXHUS01 > JAXHUS01 > JAXHUS01. Next base: position 5,198 of record JAXHUS010000430.1, read on the forward strand.
GAGAGTGGGCTTAACAGTCACTTTATTAAGGAAACACTCTGTCGGGACAGGGAGACGGAGAAACAGGGGAACAAAATAAATGAGAAGCAGGGACTCAGAATAAAAACAGTTGTAACTTGCGAATCAATGTCATTGACTTAAGAATGACAAATTTTAAAGGAATAAGATTCAGAAGCAAAGAGAGGAATAAAATCTGATTGAAGGTGCAAAAATCCTTGTTATAGAGGATAATCCGGAAACTGTAGATCTGATTACCATTAATCTGGAAATGGAAGGTTATCAGGTGGCTTCCGCCTTAAATGGCAGCCAGGGATTGAAAAGGGCGTATGAATTACCTGATATTATCCTGCTTGATGTTATGATGCCGGACATAGATGGCTGGCAGGTCTGCCGGCAACTTAAGCATAACAATAAAACCCGGGATATTCTTGTTATTATGCTTACAGCCATGAGTTCCTCAAAGGATATTCTGAAAGGCTTTCAAATGGGGGCGGATGAATTCGTTACCAAACCTTTTAACGTGGAAGAACTCTTAGCAAGGGTAAGGAGTATGGTCAGAATTAAAAAAGGCCTGGATGAATTAAAAGGATTAAACTTGGCTCTTGAGGAGAAAGTAGCTGAAAAAACTGCTTCCCTTATGCTGGCTAATGAAAGATTGTCTTTACTGGAAAAGGCAAAGAATGATTTTCTTGTTTTGCTGACCCACGAGCTTCGAACCCCTCTTAATGGTATTATCGGTTTTGCTGAACTTCTTCTGAATGATCTTATCTCAGAAGATCAGATTGAATCATGCCACTTGATCTTAGAATCAGGGGAACGTCTTTTGCGTCTTTCTGATACTGCAGTTCTGTTAACCTCCCTTAAGACTGATAAGTATGATTTGTTGATGGAGGAAGTACAGATAGACAAAATCCTTAAAGAGGTTATAAATTCTTTAATACCGGTGGCAGAGGGAAAAAAGATTGAAATTGAAGACAGGATTAATATTAAAGACCCGATAAAGGTTAAAGGGGATTTAAAATTAATTAAAAGATGTCTTTTTGATGTTCTAAACAATGCAGTAGAATTTTCACCTGAAAAGGGTAGTGTACTTATAAATATGACCGATAAGGACAATGACCTGCACATTGAAATTCAAGATGATGGTCCCGGCTTTTCAGAGGATGTCTTGAAGTATATTTTCGAGCCTTTTTGTAAAGATAATATTGGTAGCCATCATGAAGGAACTGGTCTTGGCCTGTATGTCTCAAAAATTATTATGGAGGCTCATCAAGGGGAGATTAAGGCGGAAAACAGAAGGGAAGGAGGGGCCGTGGTCAGGCTGACCTTTAAAATTTGTCAAAGTATCTGAAGTTAAAGGACAGGGGACATGTCTTTACAAATCTAAACATGAAAAAGCCCATCAAAAAAAATAGCATCTCCACAATACTGGTGATAGATGATCAGATTGACAATCTGGAGCTTGCCCTTACCAATCTTGAGATGGAAGGATATACTGTAATTACCTCCTCTGATGGAAAGGAAGGGTTGAAAAAGGCTCTTTCAGAGCTTCCTGATTTAATTGTACTGGATATTATGATGCCCGGAATGGATGGTTGGGAGGTCTGTCATAGACTTAAGAATTATAAAAAGACAGAAGACATTCCGGTTTTAATGCTCACTGCCAGGACCGATCTGGAAAACATTGTTAAGGGACTTGAATTGGGTGCCTCTGAATATTTAAGCAAGCCTTTTCATGTGGAGGAGTTTATTGCGAGGGTTAAAACCCTTGTTCGTATGAAAAAGGCAGAGGATAGTTTGCGAGTGATGAATAAGAACCTTGAACGTCTGGTAGAGGACAGGACAAATAAACTACTTGAAGCTTCACGATCCGAGGTCCTGGGCAATATGGCTGGCGCTATAGGCCATGATCTTGCCAATCTTTTAACCAGTATAAGAGGCCGCAATGAACTGGCCCTTATGAAAAACAATATACCAGAAATAAAAGAATATTTAAAAGCCCAGACAATTACCATTGATTTAATGGCCAATTTTGTAGCAAATTTAAGACAGTTTGCTGGAGAACAAAAACCAGTCAAAACAGTCTTTGACCCACTGCCGGTTGTTAAAAATAACCTGAAGATTATGGAAAGACAGTTAAAGGCAAATACCATTATCACAAAAGTTCACTGCCCTGAAAAGGTTTATATCATGGGGGATAAAGGGCAGTTTGCCCAGATATGTCTTAATCTCATTGTTAATGCAAAAGATGCCATGGAAAAGGGCGGAAGTCTTATTATTTCCATGAAAAGGGATGACAGTTTTATAGTTGTTCGCTTCAAGGATACAGGGTGCGGAATACCCAGAGAAAATCTGAATAAAATTTTCGATTTGCTGTTTACTACCAAGCCGGATGGCAAGGGAACCGGGATTGGTCTTTTTACAATGAAAGAGATTGTAAAAGAACATGGTGGAAGGATTGAAGTAGAGAGTACAGAGGGGAAGGGGACAACCTTTTCCTTCTGGCTTCCGGCAGGGTGAGATAAGGGGAATGGGGAATAGAATTCCTTAAGTTGATGACATTGATTAACGGATTACCACAGGGGTGGCATTTATGATAAAAGACAGGGACAAAACTAAAGAGCAACTCATTGACGAATTAGCAGAATTGCGCAGGCGGGTCACTGAGATGGAAGAAATAGAAAACCGGCACATTTGTGCGGAAACAGAACTGAGGAAAGAGAGAGACTTTGCCAGGAGTCTTGTGGAAACCGCCCCGGGTATTATTCTTGTTCTTGATACGAAAGGTCGGATTATCAATTTCAACCCTTATATGGAAGAGGCTACAGGTTATCGTTTTGAGGAAGTGAAGGGTAAGGATTGGTTTACCACTTTCCTGCCGGAACGTTATAGAGACCGCATACGTGACATTTTTTCTAAAACATTGAATGATATTAATACAAGTGGCAATATCAATCCCATCATAACCAGAGATGGACATGAGCTTGAAATTGAATGGTATAATAGGACTCTCAAGAACTCCTTGGGCAATGTTGTCGGTATTCTTGCATTGGGACAGGACATTACCAACCGCATGCGGACGGAGGATATGCTGAAAAGGAGTGAAGAAAGATACCGCAGCCTTGTTGAAAATATGAATGAAGGACTGACAATAATAAATGAGAATGCTTGTTTCACTTTTACAAATAAAAAATTCTGCAAGATTATTGAATATACCCGGGAGGAAATAATAGGAAAACACATTTCAAAATTTCTAGATAAAAAAAACGCAATGATAATGGAAAAACAGTTTGAAAAGAGAAAAAGGGGCGAGGTCTCCAGCTATGAAATAACTTGCACAACAAAAACAGGAAAGAAGATACCTGTCCTTATATCTGCCACCCCAATCTTTGAATATGGTGTATTTAAGGGAACTCATGCAATTTTAACCGACCTTTCCGATGTTAAAAAAGCAGAGGCCGAACTTACCAGCGCAAATATCAAATTGAATGCCATCATCAACTCAGCCACCGGCTTCTATATTGCTACTTCAGATATAGAGGGAAACGTGATATCATGGAATAAGGGAGCTGAGCTGCTTTTAGGATACAAAGAAGAAGAAGTTGTTGGTAAAATGCTTATATCACGATTTTTGGCTGGAAATACTGCAAAAACAGGCTGGTTAAAAAAAACAATTAATTATATTTTAGAAAATAAAAAGTTTGAAGGGGAATTTCACTTTAAAAGAAAGAACGGAGAGGCTTTCCCCGGTTATCTTAATGCTACTCCCCTTAAAGACGAGAAAGGCAATCTGCTGGGCATACTGGGCATTGTGCAGGATATTACCCGGCGCAAGAAGATGGAAGATGAACTTCAAAGGGCAAAGGAAGAGTGGGAAAAAAGCTTTGACACAATAAATGATTTTATCTTTATTACAGATGGGGAGGGTATGATAGAACGTTTAAACAGGACGTGCGCAGAATTATCAGGCAAGCAACCAAAAGACGTGGTGGGTATGAAATGCCGGGAACTATTTAAATGCAAAAATATTAACACGGAATCATGTACCCTTTTTAACTTAAGAAATGACAAACCCCTGACCGCCCATGAGATCAAACTTTATGACCACGATATATGGGTGAATGCACAGGCATTCCCATCTTACGGCCCAGATGGTAATCCGGAGCATATAGTTCATGTATACCGCAACATTACAGAACATAAAAAGATCAAGGAATTAACAATGGAAAAACAGGCAGCCGAAGAAGCAAACCGTTTAAAATCAGAATTTATCAACAACATCAGTCACGAAATCAGAACTCCCCTGACTTCCATCCTTGGTTTTGCCGAGACCATCCAGCGAATAATAAGAATGGGTAAGGCTATGAATAAGCTCCCAATGGCAGCAGATAAAATTATCAAGGCGGGGGAACATCTTTTAAACCTGATTAATGATCTTCTCGATATTTCCAGAATAGAGGCGGGTAAAATGGAGTTAAAATTAGAATCCATAAGGCTTAAAGGCATTATTAGTGAGGTTATATCTTCCCTGAATCCTGCATTTGCTGAAAAAAACATTATCCTGGCGGATGAAATATCGAAAGATCTTCCTTTAACCAAAGTGGATCGTATCCGCATACGCCAGGTGCTTTTCAACCTTGTTGAAAATGCCGTCAAGTTTACAGGTGAAGGGGGGAAGGTTGTTGTGGGAGCAGATTGGGATAAGGAGATGGGGGGACAGGAAAATTCGGAGGCAGCGAGACAAATAAAGGTATGGGTCAAGGATACGGGCATGGGCATTCCTAAAAATATGCTTAAAGCAGTCTTTAAACGGTTTGAACAGGTGGATAAGAGCGGCATAAAAAGCGGGGCCGGCCTTGGGCTCCCTATATGTAAACGGTTAGTGGAGATGCATGGCGGAAAGATATGGGCAAAGAGCGAAGAAGGAAAAGGAAGCATCTTCTATTTTACCCTGCCACTTGCCAGTTGAATAGAATATGATAACATAAAATTGTTTTGAAAATGAAGGCTTAATCCCAAAAAATGCGTTTGCATTTTGCTATTTGACTTTTTAATTTACCAAAAATTGCTACTACAATTTTTGGAATTAAGACAAGATGCTTAGGATGGAAAGATTTGCATAACTCCTATAATTGCAGATGCAATTATAGGAGTTATATAGTTGTTCCTCCACTCTATCTACTATTCTCCCGGGCACCTTCCTGTCTTTTCTTATTTCGTGCGTGCCATATAATATTTTTCATTTCCTTTGCAAAGGATTCTAAAAATAGGATGTATTTTGCCTGGTCTTCTGTAGATAAAATGTTTTTAATTTCTTTAAAGCTATTTTTTCTAAGTTCAGAAAGAGATTCTTGATTCTTTTCAAGCCTGTTAATGATTTCTTCAATTTCTTTTTTGGAGGGTTTATCTCCCTTTACAATTTTTCTCAAATCTTTTGTAAGTTTGATACGACTTCTTTTCAGTTCATTTCTTTTTTCCTCAAATTTATTAATTACAGGAAATAATTTAGCCCCTTTTTCTTCTGAAAGATTGAGTTCTTCAGTAAGTTTCCACATCTTGATCAATTCAATTCTTTTCCTTAAAGCTTCTCTATCCTCAAGAGAAGTAGGAGCATGCCTTTTCTTAATTCCTTTACCATGAGAAAAATGCGGACTGGAAGGATCAGAAATTTGCGAAAAAAGAATATCCAGAGAGCCAAAAAGAAGAATTGTTAAAAATAATGTAAAAACAAAACTCAATTTTTTAAACCTCATTTTTTTCCACCTTTCTTTTTAAGTTAATAATTTATTTATTCATCCTTCGTTATAGCATGTGCCAGTTTCAAATTTTAAGTTTCAAGTTCTCAATTCTATTATATTTTAATTTAAGTTCTTCAAGTATAAACTTTATTTCTTTTTTCTCAATCTGATCTATTTCTGCATATCCATAATCATTTAAAACACCCCCTTCCCCGTTAAATTCATCTTCTATAATGCTGCCCTTATTTTCTAAAGTAACTATTAGCTGATTGTACAGTTCATCCAATTCAAAAAAAGAGAAATCTCCAGGACTTTCATATTCTTCTCGGGTTAAAATATCTTTTATAAACTCCGGGGAAAAATTTTCCAAAAAGACAACATCGGTAATATTTTTTCCTTTAAACTGCGATAATAATTGCCTAAACATTTTGACCTTACTTTCTCTCTCTATAATACTTATTTCCTTATTAAGGAAAAAAATTGAGATGATAAGGAGAAAAACAGAGGTCAAAACAGCTGCATATTGAAATCTTTTTATGATGAATAGCCCCTTAATCCATAGCTTAGCTGACTCTTTTAAATTAATCTTATTATGTTTTTTTGATGGTGCTCCTTTAAAAAGATTGTCCATTACCTTTAATGAGAGGGCATCCCAAAATTCCTTTCCTGGTTCTTTTAATTTGTTTGCCCTTAATCCTTCCACCACCTTTATAATTTCCTCTAAAGCACGCTTACATTCATTACATGACCTAAGGTGAGCAGCAATGCTTTTTTCTTCCTCCGTTGTTAAATCTTTTTCATAATAGGCTATTAAAAGTGAATTTACTTTCATGCAATTCATTTGTATAAATTTCCTCCCTAAATTAATTTTTGTTTATTGTATATCAAGTTAAGGGCCTAAAATGAGCTAAAGTTTAAAGTGCCTTGTATATTATTTAAAATAAAAATTCCTATACTATAAAATTTAAAGCAACTTTACTCACCTGACTTAAATTGTCTTTTAAGTGTTAAAACTCCATGATGAAAATTTGCCTTTGCAGTTCCTAAAGGACATTCCATTATCTTTGCTATATCCTGATAGGACAGTTCATGATAAATTCTTAAAATTATAGTAAATCGCTGTTTATCGGGCAGTTTATTAAGGGCTTTATATAATTCTTTTGCCTTTTCTTTAGAGATTAAATTGTCCAATATCTTATTTTCAATGTCTATTTTTTCTAATTCAGGATCAGTACCCCTCTTCAGCCTGCGTAGTTGATTTTTACAGAGATTTAATGCAATACGAAAAATCCAGGTTTTAAATTCTGATTTCTCCTTAAATTTATGTCCATTTTTAAATGCCTGAATAAAGGTTTTCTGCACCATATCT
>JAXHUS010000431.1:0-7571 GCA_034189305.1 Thermodesulfobacteriota bacterium
CTTAATCTGATACACTATAAAGAAGCTTCTCTGATAGGTGCATACGGCAATACCGCGGTCCAGAATGCAGAAGCTATCAGGCTCATATCTAACAGGAAAATAGATGTTAAGTGGCTTATTACAAAGAGAATCTCCCTTGCAGATATAGGAGAGGGGATTGATTATATTGCCGGGATGAAAGGAATGAAAGCGGTTGTGACAAAATTTTAAAATTTTTTAAGGCAGATAAATGAATGAAGAATCATTAAAAGACTTTGGTGAAAAGATTAACCAGATATTAAAGGGAAAAGACCTTCCCCGTGAGGAAGCAAAAGATATGTTCAGTCAAGTGCTTTTAGGAAAACAACCGGAATTGCATCAGGGGGCTTTTCTGTCAGCCTTAATGGCTAAAGGACCTACTTTTGAGGAGATTTCAGGAACCTGGGAAGCTATTTATGAATTGGATACAATAAAAGTAAAATTAGAAACTACCAAACCCGTTCTGGATAATTGTGGTACGGGGATGGATACTATTAAGACATTCAATGTAAGCACCGCTGCGGCCATAGTGGCCGCGGCAGGCGGGGTTTGTCTGGCAAGGCATGGAGCCAGGGCGATTAGTTCCATGTGTGGAACCGTTGATATTGCGGAGGTATTGGGGGTTGATGTGGAGTGTGAGATTGAAGTTGTAAAAAAGAGTATTGAAAGGACAGGAATTGGTCTTTTTAACGGTATGAGTTCAAAGGTTCATCCCCGGTCGCTATTTCGCATTCTGTCTCAAATCCGCTTTGGTACCATATTGAATCTAGCTGGATCTCTCGCCAATCCAGTTCTTCCCCGCTATGGGATTAGGGGAGTATATTCAAAAGAGTTGATAAAACCAGTTATTCAGGTTATGAAAAATATAGGCTATCAAAAGGCTATGGTATTTCATGGGCTAAACTCTGAGGAAACAAGGGGGATGGATGAGGTATCCCCCCTGGGGGAGACATTTGTAGCTGAGTTTAATGACGATGAAATCAATTATTACAGTATTTTTCCTGAAGATTTTGGTATGGAAAAAAGGCCGGAAGAGAGAGAACTACTTGCCATACCTGATCCTGAAAAAGAAGCTTTAAAATTACTCAGCATACTAACTGGCAGAGATAAAGGGGCAAGGTATAAAACCATATGCCTCAATACAGCACCTATATTCTATCTTACAGGTCAGGTAAAAAATTTTGTGGAGGGTTTTGAGATTGCAAAGGACATTATTGATTCCGGGAAGGCTATGGAAAAATTACGTCAGTGGGTAATGGAGCAAAGCAGGGATCCTAAAGAAGCCGGGAAAAAGATAGAAGACCTTTTAGAGTATATTAAAAATTGAAGGCCTGATTTTTTATAAACCTTATCCTGGTAAAGTCAAAGGAAAAAAGACTGATTCCATGTGGTTGCTTTAAGAATTTCCATCAGTCGTATCAAAAAGAAGTAACCCGGCTAAGATAGCAAGTAAATGATAAAAGAGATCATATTTGCCTATATTTTAGATCTCCTTTTTGGTGATCCCCGATCCTTCCCCCACCCGGTAAAGGCAATGGGAAAAGTTATAGAGTTTCTGGAAAAAGCTTTACGCAGATTACCATTAAACCTTTATCTTTCCGGAGGAATTCTTGTCGTAATTTTGGTATTGGGAACATTTATACTGACCAATAAGCTCATCTTTATTGCCTTTCAGTTTAATTCTTTTTTAGGGGAGGCAATCGCCATATTTTTTATATATACCACTTTATCTATACGTGATCTGGATAAAGAGACAAGATGGGCTTATCTGGCCTTAAAAGAAGATGATATTGTCCTGGCCAGGGAGAGAATTTCCCTTATAGTGGGAAGGGATACAGAAGACCTTACCCGGGAGGATGCTGTGCGAGCCTGTATTGAGACTGTTGCAGAAAATACAGTGGATGGTATAATCTCCCCTATTTTCTTTGCTTTATTAGGGGGAGCACCTCTGGCAATGGCATATAAGGCCGTAAATACCCTTGACTCAATGGTAGGTTATAAGAATGATAAATATTTAAAGTTTGGGTGGGCTTCGGCCCGGATGGATGACCTGGCTAATTTTATCCCGGCTCGTCTTTCCGCCTTGATTATTCCCATGGCTGCCGCTATCCTAAAAAGGAGAGGAATGAAATCCTTCTCTACTATGGTTAAAGACAGAAAAAAGTCTGTTAGTCCTAATGCAGGTATTCCAGAGTCTGCATTTGCAGGTGCCCTGGGAATAACATTGGGGGGAAGAGCCTGTTATCAGAGAAAAAAGGTGGTTATTCCCATTATGGGAAAGGAATCAAGACCGAAAGAATTAAAAGATATTCTTTCTGCTATTTATTTAATGTACCTTGTTTCAGGAGTTACCCTGATTATAGGAATTGCAATAAGATGGTATCTGGAAGGCTTATTTAATTTAATGGTATAGGAATTTTCATTTGCCGGCTTATAAATATTCGTCAAAGGGTTAGGGTTGCGCAACTCGTGTCGGTACTCAGGTCTAGTAAACAGCAGGCTTAAGCCTGCTGTTGTTGAAGAACAACGTAACCGTAGACCATAGACGTTATCTTGTATTCATAGGAGACGGAAAAAAATTTTAACTCACAGTAGTTATCGGAATTTTGGGTTGTAAAATGTTTAATAGCTCATGGAGGTTTTTATAAGAAAAAGATTAACCGACAATTGATCCCTGACCCCTGTGGACTGTTACAATGGAAAAGGAAAAAATTGTGGCAATAACAGAATCTGAGATGATTTTTAAAGGTACGAAAGCATTTGCCTGTTTCAGTGGTGGTAAAGAAAGCGTGCTTTCATATTATAGAGCGCTAAAATCAGGAATTAGCATTTCATATTTGGTGAATATGGTTTCCGAAGATGGTGAGCGTTGCCGTTCTCATGGGGTTAGTTCGGATTGTCTGAAACTCCAATCCGATGCGATAGGGGTACCTGTTATTCAGAGAAAAACATCCTGGCAAAATTATGAAAATGAATTTAAGAAAATCATATCAGATTTGAAAAATGAAGGTATAAAAATAGGGATTTTTGGGGATATTGATCTTCAGGAACATAGGGATTGGGTGGAAAGGGTCTGCAAGGACATAGAGATAAAACCAATATTGCCATTATGGAAAGGAAAACGAGAGGAATTGCTGAAGGATTTTATTCAATTAGGTTTTAGGGCAATTGTAATAGCTACTCAGGCGTTTTCTATGGGTAAAGAATGGCTGGGACGTAAGATAGATGCGGAATTTATAAAAAACCTGAAAGATCTGGATAACATCGATCTTTGTGGCGAAAAAGGCGAGTATCATACATTTGTTTTTAATGGACCTATCTTTAAAAAACCTGTAGAGATTAAAACAGGGGAGAAAATATTTAGAGATAATCATTGGTTTCTGAAGATTATACCAAAACTGAATAAATAATTGGGTTTGAGAAATTGTAGTGGGAAAGAAATTTTATATAGAATCAGGGGGTAACTATTATTGTAGCTGTAAGCCTGGGATGAAGTAATTGATTATGAAGAAAGGGATTATAGTTTATATTGCCGATAGGAAGAAAATTAAAGTCATATTCAAAAGTTAATATTTCAAATAATTTGGAAAATAAAATTATTATAATATATTAATTAATCATAAAATAATAAAAGAAATTATTAAATGATTATTATTTGAAATAAAAATGACTACTGATTTAAAAGTAAAAACTTATACCCTGATGATTCAGGGGACAGGGTCCCATGTTGGAAAAAGTATAATTACAGCTGCCCTTTGCAGAATTTTTTATGAAGATGGTTTTAATGTATGTCCTTTTAAGGCACAAAATATGTCCCTTAACTCTTTTGTCACAAAAGATGCGGGGGAGATGGGCAGAGCACAGGCAGTTCAGGCAGAAGCAGCAAAACTTGAGCCTTCTGTGGATATGAATCCCATTCTCCTTAAGCCTGAAGGCGAAAATAAATCTCAGGTTATTGTTCTGGGGAAGCCGGTTGCCCGGCTGGATTCAGAAAAATATTATGACCATAAAACCGCTCTATTAAAAGTTGTAAAAGAAAGTTTCTTCAGACTCAAATCTAAATATGATCTCATTTTAATTGAAGGTGCGGGAAGTCCTGTGGAAGTGAACTTAAAGGATAAGGATATTGTGAATATGAAAATGGCAGAAATAGCTGATGCCCCTGTTTTTTTAGTTGCTGATATTGATAAAGGCGGAGTCTTTGCCCAGATTGTAGGAACCATGGAACTTTTTACACAAAGGGAAAGAGAAAGGGTGAAGGGCTTTATTATTAATAAATTTCGAGGAGATATAAATATTTTTAAACCTGGTATTGATTTCATAAAAAAGAGAACGAAAAGGGAAGTCCTGGGAGTCATTCCATATTTCACACACATTTTTCTTGATGAGGAGGATTCAGTCGGACTTAAAAGTGGTATGAACCCTTTGTCAAAACAGGATAAAGTTGATATTGCAGTTATAAAACTTCCACATATATCCAACTTCACTGATTTTGATCCTCTGGCAAGAGAAGATGATGTTTTTCTTCACTATATATCAAGGCCTGAAGAACTGGGGACGCCTGATCTTGTGATTATTCCAGGCAGTAAGAATACGATTTATGATTTAGAATATTTAAAGAAGGATGGGCTTTTTCCTGCTATAAAACATCTGGTAGACCAGGAAATTATGATAATTGGCATATGCGGCGGTTTCCAAATGCTGGGAAAGGAAATAAAAGACCCTTTACATATAGAATCTAAAAGTATATTTGAAGAGGGTTTTGGGCTACTAAATACTGTATCTACCTTTGAGTCGATAAAGGCTACTCATCAGGTAAAGGCAAGGGCGATTAGAAATGAATTCTATTTTAGCAATGAGACGCTTTCAGGTTATGAAATCCATATGGGAAGAACCCATCTCCTTGATGGCGCTATACCTTTATTTACTATTTTTGAAAGATCCGGGGAAAGGATAGAACTTGAAGAAGGTGCAATATCTAAAGATAGGAGGATATGGGGAACTTATATGCACGGAATCTTTGATAATAATTCCTTCAGGCGAAGGTTAATAAACTATTTAAGGAAAAAAAAGAACCTTAACCCTATTAATACAAATATACCATACTCTGTGGCAGAATATAAGGAAAAGCAGTATGCCAAACTGGCGGAATTGATTAGAGCCAATATTGATATGAAGCAAATTTATAGTATTATTGGAATATAGAATTAAATAGAAAAAAATTAGATAAATCAATAGAGACGCAATAATTAGAAAATATTTTTTACCTTTTCAGAGTATAAGAATCGAGATTTTTTTCTAATGCTGAACTTATCTAAGTTCAAAGAAGGCAAGAATTTTAACTAAAAGAATAAAACTCCATTAAATTTATAGGATTAAAATTTAAGCCTAACACAGAAATTGGGCAAAAAGTGGTATTTTTTAAAGGTAACGAAGGAGTAGAATATGTCTTTAGGAAAGACATGTTCCGAATTTGAAGAAAGTATTTTCAGGTGAAGGATAAGTCGATGGGATGCAAGTTGAAAGTTAGTGGGTTATTGTTAATGACTTAATTTATATCCTTTAAAAGGAAAGCAAAATGACCGAAATTAAAAGAAGAGGGTTAATTATTATACACACAGGAGAAGGCAAAGGAAAAACAACAGCTGCTATGGGTATAGCCCTTAGGGCAGCGGGCCATAAATTTAAAATTCTTATGATGCAGTTTATCAAAGGAACCTGGCATTATGGTGAGCTCGATGCAGTTAAGCAATTGTATCCCAACTTTGAAATTGTACCTTTGGGGAAAGGTTTTATCACTTTGGGAGATAAAATGCCTGATCCTAAAGACATTCAAATAGTAGAACAAGGGTGGAATTATTGCAAGGAAAGGATAATCTCAGGAAAATATGATATAATAATTCTGGATGAGATTAACTATGTTATTTATTACAAGTTGCTTCCGTTAGAGAAAGTACTTAATGTGCTTAAGAAGAAGCCGGAGAGTCTACATCTAATTTTAACCGGAAGAAGTGCCCATCCAAAAATTATAGAGATTGCGGATCTGGTTACAGAAATGAAAGAAATTAAACATCCATTTAACAAAGGAGTTAAGGCACAAAAGGGAATTGAATTTTAAAGCCCAATTTACACTTAGCACCGTAATAGACGCAGAAAATCGCAGACAATGTTCGGTTGGAACGATTTTATGACAAAGGCATATTAATATAATATGCCCAGGAGCAAAATCATGCAACAAGCGTCTCAGCAAGGTTTTTCAAGTCGCAGTAGATGTCTAATGCAAAATTTTGGTTGAAAGCCCTTTGAGATAATTAAAACATAAAATTTTAAAGAGCTTACTTTTAAATGAAAGGATATATTCACGTTTATACAGGAGAGGGAAAGGGGAAAACAACTGCGGCATTAGGACTGGCTTTACGTGCTGCAGGCGCTGGTATTAAAGTATATTTCGCACAATTCGTAAAAGGAATGAGATATAGTGAGTTTCATGCTTTGGCCAGATTACAGGATTTAATTACTGTAAAACAATACGGACGTAGATGTTTTATTTATGAAACACCTGAAGAGGAGGATATAAAGCTTGCCAGAGAAGGACTGAAAGAGGTTAAGGACATTATGTGTTCCGGTATATACCGGATAGTTATTCTGGATGAAGCTAATATCGCTACCCATTTTAGTCTCTTTTCAGTAGAAGATTTGCTGGATTTTATATATGCAAAGCCTGAAGGAGTAGAGCTTATAATAACCGGCAGGATGGCTGATCCAAGGATTATAAAAGAGGCTGACCTAGTAACAGAGATGAAAGAAGTAAAACATTATTTTCAGAAAGGTGTGGAAGCAAGGGACGGGATTGAAAGATAAGAAAATAACATATCATGACAATATCTTTTAAATATTTTTTATAAGGAAGTTTGATAAAATGATAAATTTTTTCTTTAAAGGCGGTCCTGTAATGTACCCTCTGCTTTTATGTTCATTTATTTCTCTTACGGTTATTATAGAAAGAATAATATTCTGGATAAAAGAAAATAGAAGGAGGAATCAGTTACTTGTGGATGAAATTCTGAACCTTACTGAAAAAGGTAATTATAAAAAGGCATCTGAATTGGGTTTTAGGTGTAAAGACTATATCGTCAGAATCCTTATTTGTGGGATAGTACATAGAAATTTTTCTATTTCTAATGCACTTGAAATGGCATCAGCAGAAGAAATAAAAAGAATGAAGAAATATTTGGGTATACTTGATACAATGATTACCCTTGCTCCCCTCCTGGGAATTTTAGGAACTGTTATTGGAATTATAAGCTCATTTGAACTATTAGGCACGGCAGGAATCGAACATCCGCGGGCAGTAACTTCAGGAATTGCTCAAGCTTTGATAACCACAGCTACAGGTCTGTCAATTGCAATCTTCACCCTTATCCCTTATAATTATTTTTTATCCAGAGTTGAAGATGCTATTTCAAACACAATCTCTAAACTTGCCCCATATTTTTCTATATTTGAAATAGCATCTTCAACTCTGGATAAAAAATAATTATAAGGGATAAGGG